>JBARRE010000275.1:0-2946 GCA_049644065.1 Sedimentisphaerales bacterium
GAAGAAGCCTGACTTTTTCTTGGGCAGAGTACTTTTTGCGTTTGTTTGACATGTTCACTTCCTTTCTTTGAACTGCATACTAATTCAAATTCAGGAAATGTCCAATTCCGACTGAAGCAATATAATATTGGAATTAATTAGTGACGCACCATTTTATGATTATCTTAATGGGAAAGAACTATTGACAGTGGGGCTCATGAACAAGTCCCAAAGCAACGTTTTGAGATTGCTACGCAATTCCTCGAATTGTTCGTAATGACGAGAAATCGCACTTTGCGCCATTGCGAGTAGTGTAGCGATGAAGCAATCTCAGCTTCTTCAACAAGCCCACAGTCAACTGTTTTTGTCTAAAAATATCTATCTTTTATTTTCATTCCAATAACCACAGCCAAAATCAGAACAGCCACGCCAGTAATTACCCAACTCATAGTACTCATTGAAAGCATATTAAGCCTCCTTTCGAAAATAGCGACAATCAACTATTTTTCTGTGGCACATCCGATTATCAAACTATAAACCGACAATTGGGGCCAATCACTTCCGTATTGCGTATATGTATTCCCGCCTTCGCAGGAATAACAACCGGGCGACTCAGAGAAGTTTTACGCTCGACGATGTATCCACCTTTCAGATGCTAAAATAGCACAATAAGAGCAAAAGTCAAACGGAAAAAGGGCACGTAAGACGAGAATACAGGAGACTTTCCATTGATTATTGATTATTTACCCCATGAGATAGCTTGTCCCTTAGGGGGTTAAACCACCATCTCACGGGGTGAACTATACCTAAGGCATAAATTGATTCCCGAGGGGTCGGGATCTGCGATATTGGTTTTGAATAGTCGATGCTTGATTCTAGCGCTCTACTTGCATAATTTTCTGCAAGTTTCAATGAATTCTTTCGCACGCTCGACTACTTTTTGCGCCTGGCCCTGAGTTATTTCTACTACCGGCTGATAATCACTTTCCATTCTAAGATCGAATGCTTCAGTAAAGTACTTATGAAACCTCGGCTCGACCTGCCCGGCTTTGATAAATTCCCGGCCAAAAGAAGAAATAATTCCCTGATGAGAATGTCTTTTTATGCCTTTATGCAACAAAGCCGCCGTTGCTGAATGAAACATCGCATAATAACCTCTACCTACAGCGGCAAAATTGCGATCCGCGGACAGTAATAACTCTGCATCCTTTATGCAATCGTCCGCTCTTTCAAGGTGTAAACGCACTTCCTCATTCACGCGGCAATCCCTTCTTCTTTAATATTTCTGTGAATTGCAAACCGACCTTTTTTATAATCGTCCTCGCTGACAAATAAGAAGGTCACAAGAGTATCGTATTCCAAACTCACGTCGGAGCCAAGCTGGCTGGTAAATTCATGCTCTTCGAAACGGCTCTGTATCTTATCGAGGACAATGGCGATATCGATGTCGCTGTCCGGCGTAAGCTGGTCGCGTGCAGCCGAGCCGTAAAGATATACTCCACAAAGCCTTTGCCCGTATAACTTCTCAAGCTCGCTTCGAACCTTTGCGGCTATTCCCAACGCTTGTTGTCTTGTCGCTACCATAAAAGCATTTTATCATCCAAAAACACCTGTTGCCAAACAAAAAAAGCCACATAAGACAAGAATCCAGGACACAGAAGACAGAATACAGAATGCCTTGTCATTTACGATTTTTTTGTTTTTGACAGGATAACAGGATAAAGGAGTCTTGAATATCCAATATCGAATAACGAATGTCCAACATCGAAGGCAAAGAAACCATGTTAATCCTTGTCGAAGTTATTTTGTTATTGAGCATTTCACGGCGTTCTAAGGGCAGCCCTTGTAATTGATTATTTACAATTTACTATTGATTATTGTATCTGCTTTCGCAGGGATGATAAATATTAATAATTGAATATCCCGCATCATTAAACAGCCGTTATACTCGTCAATTCATGGTTATTCGTGGCCTTGTTTTTGATTATTTTGAATTTTATGTTTACTATTTCTCGGTGTTCTCGGTGCCCTCTGTGGCCCTTGGAATTGATTATTGATTACTGATTATTGATTATTTAGGTGGCATAAAAACAGTGTTCATTCGTGTTTATTCGTGGTAATCCGTACGAATCTGGAAAAAATTTGATAAATTTTTAATTTTTTTTATAATTTCTATTGACGATATACGTATATTGGTTAGAATGTGAACAATTCGTGGTCAAGCGGAGGGTTAACATCCTTGCTTGGCCGCTAAGTATTTTGAGAGATATGCAAAGCTCTTTGACAAGTTAACAGTTAAGCCAAACCAGCTATTGTTGGAAATTTATTTCCGACAGTTGCTAAGCAGCGAAAGTGCAGCTCTTTCGGCGGGATACGCCCTGCCGGGATGAGCTTTATAAGAACCGCAGAGATCGCGGGGACCGCAGAGATTGATTTAATATTTTTCTCCGCGCCCTTGGCGTTCCCGGCGGTAAAATTGTTTTTCAGCACTTTCGGTGCGTATGCTTGAAAATGTTGAGCCTTTAATGACGATTTCCGTCACCCACTTACGCGGGTGCAAGCTTGCATCTGCGAAGACAGGGGGCGGATTCGACGATTCAAATTGAAGGGTTTGATCCTGGCTCAGAACGAACGCTGGCGGCGTGGCTAAGACATGCAAGTCAAACGGACTGGTCAATTTATTGGACAGTTAGTGGCGAAAGGGTTAGTAACGGATGGGTAACGTACCCTGTGCTTTGGGATAGCGTCAGTTGCCTTCGGGCAACTTTCCGAAAGGGGCGGTAATACCAGATAATATCATTTGTCGATAGGCGAATGATCAAAGATTTATCGGCATAGGAGCGGCCTGTCTCCTATCAGCTTGTTGGTGAGGTAATGGCTCACCAAGGCAGCGACGGGTAGCGGGACTGAGAGGTTGGCCCGCAACATCGGGACTGAGACACTGCCCGGACCTCCACGGAGGGCTGC
>JBARRE010000276.1:0-2093 GCA_049644065.1 Sedimentisphaerales bacterium
CCTTTTCGCAACTGGTCGCCGGCTACCCAGATATTGATGCCGCGGTTCTCTGGGATCGATTCATCCTGGCGGATCCGCCCGACCAGAATATCATCTTTGCCGGAAGCGTCGATTGGCATCGGGAAGCGATTATTCTCGCGGTCGTCTAATACTGTCACACCCAGAGCGGTGCTCAAAAGGTCTCTTACCTGGTCCGGCGTAATCGGATCGGCAAACTCCAGGTTAATGCTCTCGCAGTGCGCCCGGAACACGGGAATACGAATGCACGTACAAGTCACTGCAATCTCGGGACAGTCGAAGATCTTCCTGGTCTCGTTGACCATTTTGATCTCTTCCAGATTATACCCGTTCGGCCCGAGCTCAGAATTATGGCTGAAGGCGTTGAACGCTATCTGATACGGGAACGCCTCGCAGGTCGGCTCTTTCCCGGCAAGAATTTCACGCGTCTGCTCCTCCAGCTCTACCATTGCCGAGTGCCCCGCCCCGCTGGCGGCCTGGTACGTACTGACCACCATTCGCTTGACAGGATTTGCCTTATGCAGCGGCCAGACCGGCACAATCCCGATAATCGTCGAGCAGTTCGGATTCGCGATGATACCCTTATTGTCAGCGATTGCCTGCGGATTGATTTCTGGGATTACCAGCGGTACTTCCGGATCCATTCGATAGGCCGAAGAGTTATCCACCACTACCGCACCGGCCTCGACCGCAGGCGGGGCAAATTCCTTGCTGCGAGACGCTCCGGCACTGAATAAAGCGATATCAATCCCGTTGAAACTTTTATTCGTCAATTCTTCAACGATGTAAGTTTTACGCTTGAATTCGATTTTCTTGCCGGCCGACCGGCTGCTCGCAAGCATTTTCAACGAATCGAATGGAAAATCCCGTTCTTCGAGAATTTTTAGAAATTCCTGACCGACCGCGCCGGTCACTCCCGCTATCGCAAGATTACAGCCCATGACTAAATGCTCCCAAAATCTTATACCCAAACTTAAGGGCAGCCGAACCTTCACTGCCCATCAAATTTCTCGGAAAATCACTATCGGCACATTATAGCGTCTCTACCACCAAAATACAACGCTCTTGTCAATATTTTTCGCCATTCAATATTCAGTTACGAGTCTTGTCCGGAGATGTTCGCTGCCATACCGCCGCCATGACCGAAGCTGTGATAATGCAGATGAATACGAATATCGCCGCCGACATGGCCGTTTTCTCGCTAAAATGCTTCAACGCCAGAACAGTCCCCAGGCCGGCGTTCTGCATCCCAATCTCAATCGCAAGCGTCCGCCTTCTGGGTAATTCCATCCGAAAAATCGACCCGACGCCATAGCCTGCCAGCATTCCATATACATTCAAAACGACCCCAGCCATCACGATAACCGCAGTAACCTGTGCGAGGTAAGACTTGTTAAGAGCTATCACCAGCGAGCATATAAATATGATGAACGTTACCGATATCGCCGGAAAAACCGGCAGAATCTTCTCGACCTTGCTCTTGAAATAATGCCTCACTCCGAATCCGACAAACAACGGCACAATCACCATCTTTATCACACTGGCCACCATATCCAGGATTGGAATTTCCAGCATCGATCCCGCTAATAGAAATGTCAACCCCGGCGTCAATACGGGACACAACAGCGTCGAGACCGTCGTAAGTGAAACAGAATACGCCGTATCGGCCCTGGCGATGTAACTCATCACATTGCTCGCCATAGCCCCCGGCGCCGAACCGGTCAGTATCAATCCAACGGCAATCTCCGGCGGCAGGTTAAACAGCTTCGCCAGAAGAAACGCCCCTACCGGCATAAGACTGAACTGCGCCGCCGAGCCGACTAAAACGATAAGCGGTCTTTGCGCGATTCGCTTAAAATCCTCGACCTGTAGCACTACCCCGATTCCGAACATGGTCAGCGCAAAGAACCAGTCCATGCAGCCCTTCAAAGCCACAAACGGCCCCGGCAAAAAATACGCCGCCACCCCAAACAAAACCACCCAAACCGCAAAATATTTCGTATAAAAGGACAGTATCTTCAACATAGAACAAAGTATAAAGCTCTACCGCCCTCCCGACAATCTCAAAAGTGTCC
>JBARRE010000277.1:0-2535 GCA_049644065.1 Sedimentisphaerales bacterium
CCTTGAAAGAATTTGACCTATTGATGGAGCAGAACAGCAATGGATAAGTTAACGATCGCATTGGCCATTCATGCAGGCGCAGTGAAGTTGATGGATGGCGGTAAGGGCACCGGCGAGTACGCAGCGCTGATGACTTCTACTACGCTGATGAAGGATTCGCTGAAGGCACTCGGCCTCGAGCTTCCTGTCACATTTGATGAAGATGGGCATGTTGTATCAGATGCATCGGCCGAAAAGTCCACTTATGTGCCCTGGACGCCTGATGAGACTGTGAAGGAATCTCTCGAACAATTGAACCATGAGGCACCGCTCGAGATCATTAAAGAGGGCGATGCGCCATTGTTTGTGGAGTCTAAGCCTTATTTTGAAACCTCCACGGCTGAAGAGCGTTCAAATGCCTTAAAGGATGATTTGGCTAAGTCTGTGATGGAAGCGTCGCAGGAAGCGTTTGATCGGATTGGTATGGCCGAGGATGCACAGGCCTGGGCCGCCAATGCCCGACGCGCAGCGGCCGATGGCCTATTGCCGGATGGTGAGCCCGCGCTGAATGAAGATGATGGCTTCATCGATCCTCGGTAAAGCATAAACCTTTTATAAAAGATTCGAGCGTCACCAATGACAAAGATATATAAGATAGTAGAGAGAGCACAAGCCACAAAGGACCTGTTAGAGAGAGTAGCAGAGTATACAGAGTGGCTACAGGCATGTAAGGTAGCAGAGCTGAAAGATAATCAGCCGCCGTATAGCCGTGTGTCTAAGCCCGGTGGGGCCGACAGCCGAACTTAGAAACATAAAATAGTTTCGCGTAAACAGCAAGAGGGGGGCCCGATGGGGCCCACGACCCGGCCTCACCCGTTCTCATGTCGGGGCTACTTTTTTTACGCCAGACGCAATTACCGTATAATTTGATAAGGAATTTAAAATGAAACCCAAAGACATTACGAAAGAAGATAATCAGCGCTTCTGGGATATGAAAACAATCGAATGGGCACCGACGGACAGTGTAAGATTTAAAGAAGCTTTCGCACGTCTGTATCATACGAAAAAGGAAGATAAGTAAAATGAAATTGATTTGTGAAGCAAACGGAGCAGTTACGTCGATGTTCACTGACGGTGGAGTATACGAAGCAGAACATTTCAAGAATGATCTATATAAGGTCATTGATAATTTGGGGCACAGTCGTTATGTCATCCCCGGCAACCTTAGTCCGTTTTTGAAAGTTGATACACTAAGCGGCCATGAAAAGTGTGTCGGTCGGTTCATTACGGCACTGGTGGAGGAAAACGTAAAGAAATCACCAAAGATTATGCCGCTTACACTCTTTAAGATTAAGTTTGATGGGATCCGAGACCTGGTAGGAGTAGCCCTCGTATTGGCAACCGATGCTGACGAAGCGACGAGGGCGTGGTTGCATGATCGTAGAACGCCGGCCCGGGCGTATGAGATATTTCGGTCGATCGAAACCGTGGATGGTAACAATTTTCACAATCGTTCGGTTCTGTCTAACGCATTTGAAAACGGATAAAATAAAATGAAACGATATCAACAAGATATAGTTTACGCGATATTCTGGATAGTAGTTATGCTGGTCACCCTCACAGTGCTGGGAGCATAAAATGTTACCTATAATTCTTGGAATAGTGTCGGGCATCTTTGTTGGTGCCATTCTGGTGTATTTCGCCGTAGACTACGCGTCAAAGAAACGGTGGATGAAGTTTGACAATGAGTTTGATTTCCCAGAGGAAATGTAAAATGAAATTATATCGTGTCGTGGTTTCGGGACAACCTCATGCGATCGCTCGCAGCGCCAGCCCCAAGGTATATCGCACATTTTTGGTGTTGCACAATACATTAGAAGGCGCGAATCGGTTGGTTGAAAATCACTATTCTCCTCGGGGTGATGATAACCCACTATACCATGCTACAGAAGAAGTGGGTCCGTTTACCTTTCCAATGATTTTATCAGAAAGCAGGGATACCTAAAATGTTTAATTATATGGAAAGACTGTTCCAGGGCGATAACCGACATTTCTTATACAAGGTGTGCACAGGGCTGCTAAGATTCGCTCTTCGGTTATTTACTCTTGTATTCGCGTTGGCGTTGGTGACGCCTGGTGGGTTGGCCGTAGGCGCTTCGCATTTACTGGCGGCCCTTTGTATTTTGGTCGTCATTGACTTTCACAAATACACGAATTAGAAATGCAAATCTATCTTGTGGGACTGAAGTTTAAGAGAGGTTCGGCCGAGGAACAACTAGCGGCCGCGGCATTGTCACTGTCGGGACGCTTGGTACTCGCGGACGCCGAATGGGCAGTAGGAAGATTGCATCGTGGCAAAGAATATGCAGTGGGCATAGTGGGTATGAAGGAACTAATGAGTATCTGGCGATATTTTATAATTCGGGATGATCAGAATCAAGAGGAAAAGACCGCACCATTGAAATTGTTTAGAGTTGTTATTAACCATCCCGCCCGACAGGGGCGGGATAATAGTGAACAGTTAATGCTAGCATACAATATACGTGATGCACAAGA
>JBARRE010000278.1:0-6989 GCA_049644065.1 Sedimentisphaerales bacterium
CCGACAACAGCAGCAAAAACGTGCTTGAACTCTATGGCTCGAAAGGCTCGATATTGGCCCAGGGGACTATCGGCCAGGGCCCCGCCGGCCGAATGGTGGCGTTTTTGGAACAGGACGGCAAGGATTACAATGCACAGCAGGCCAGAACCGCGGCTCAGGGTCTGACAATCGAACCTGAGCCGGTCAATACTTATCAAGCTGAGATCGAAGAGTTCAGCCAGGCGATTCTCGATGACCGCGAGCCTGTCATAAGCGGCGAACTTGGCCTGCGAAGTCAGAAGATACTGACTGCCTGCTATGAATCCGCCCGGATGAGCAAAGTCATCATGATTGGCTGAGCAGAGTTCTGATAACTGATTAACCGTGCTATGGATTTCACCGACGCCATTACTGAAAATACGCTGCGAGCCATCCGTTTTGAAAGGCCGGAGCATATCCCGATGACTTTCTGGATAAACCCGGCCTGCTGGCATCACTATCCACAGGATGTCCTGTTGGAACTCATGGCTGAACATCCACTTCTGTTTCCCAACTTCAATTTGCAAGAAAAAGTGTTGTCGGAACCGGCCCCCTGGGAGCGAGCGGGCAAGCCCTATACGGACGCCTGGGGCTGCGTCTGGGAAACAACCGATGACGGTATAACCGGTTCCGTGACAAAACATCCGCTGGCCGATTGGGACGCTTTCCAGAGTTTTACACCGCCGAATCCCGCTCAGACAAACGGCATGGCGGCAATCGATTGGTCCGTAATCAAAAACAAAATCCTCAAGGCCAAAGGGCAAGGAAAGCACGGCGTTGGCAGCCTTGAGCATGGTCACGTCTTTCTGAGGCTGAGCTATCTGCGAGGATACGAAAACCTCTTGCTCGATATGGCAGATGGAGATACGAGACTGCGGCAATTGATCGAGATTGTCGAATCATTCAGTTTGGCAATAGTGCAGCGTTATGTTGACTGCGGCGTAGCAATGATGCGGTATCCCGAAGACCTGGGTATGCAGCTCGGCCCGATGCTCTCGCCCGAACAATTCAGAACGTATATCAAACCGGTTTACGAGCGCCTGATGGAACCTGCCCGCAAAGCCGGCTGTCTCGTGCACATGCACTCCGACGGCGATATTCGCAAGCTGGCCGATGACCTTACTGCCGGCGGCGTCGATGCTCTGAATCTTCAAGACCTCGTAAACGGTATCGACTGGATAGCCGCGAATCTCAAAGGCAGGCTCTGCGTGGATCTGGACATTGACCGGCAGCAAATCACCCGCTTTGGAAGCCCGGAGCAAATCGACGACCTGATTCGTCGGGAAGTTCAGAAGCTTGGAAGCCCGGAAGGAGGCCTGATGATGATCTATGGACTTTATCCGGGCGTCCCTCTTGAAAACGTCAAGGCGATTGCAGACGCGATGGAACGATATGCCACTTTCTATTCTTAACAATTTGTTTTATGATGATTATGTTCGCCCTAATTGATTATTGTATTCTCAGTAAGATCGAAGGAGACTGAATATGAAAAAGCTTGGCGCAGCAATTATTGGTTGTGGTTGGGTGGCCGAGGAGTACGTAAAGGCCTTTCAAAAAGACCATCGCTCCGAAGTGCGGGTACTGGTGAGCCGAAATCCCGCAAACGCCGAACGATACCGGGACCGTTACAATCTGCAATGCGCGGTTGAAACCGACGCTGCAAAAATGCTTGAGCGAAAAGACGTAGACATCGTCGCGGTATGCACGCCGCATAATGCACACACGCAATACGTGGTCGCCGCCGCGGAGGCCCGCAAGCACATCATCATTGAAAAACCCGTCGCATTAACTCCTGAAGATGTATACAAACAGCGACAAGCGGTCAAAAAGAACAAGGTCAAAACGATAGTCAGTTTTGTGCTGCACTGGAATCCATTGTTGATAACCATCGATCACCTGATCGAGCAGGGAGTGTTCGGCGACATCTTTATGGTGGAGGTCGATTATCTGCACCGTATATGGGCCCTGAAATGGTACGGAAGCCTTGAAAAGAGCGGTACGGCTCTTATGACGGCGGGATGTCACGCAGTTGACGCCTTGCGGTGGTTCGCACGCAGCCCTGTCGAGGAGGTTTCCGCCTATCAGACCAGGGGGGGCAATCCTGCAGACTATCCCGGCACAATTTCCATCAACCTGAAATTCAAGGGTGGAAAGATCGGGCGCAGCACCACGACTTTCGATGCGAAGATGCCGTATCGGTTCAACATCGGAATCTACGGCACCGAGGGCACACTCCGCAACAATGAAATTTTTGCCCCGAAGCTTTTCCCCGGCCAAAATGATTTTATGAAGATTCCATGTATCCTGCCGGACAGCGGCGATGTCTCGCATCATCCTTTTCAGGGCGAAGTGTCTCATTTTCTCGATTGCATTATAAACGACCAAAGGCCGTTTCCCGACCTCGATGACGCGGCGAAAACGCAGGCTGTGTGCTTTGCCGCCGACCGATCTGCGGAATCCGGCAGCTCTGTGCCTATCAGCGAATTCGAAAATCTGCTATAAGCTCATAATACCCCGGCCTTTAAACATTATTTGGCTTTGAATTGGCTTTGTTTTTCCGTTGTCTTCGTTCGCCTAAATCTCCATAAGCTATTGTCATTGCACGCATTGCATCAATTTCACCCTCCGGCAAATTGGCTTTGTTTTTTCAAATGGGATTAGAATTTTTCGCCGTGCAGGGATTCCATATTTGTCATTCCCGCGAAGGCGGGAATCCACTCTGCGTCCGATCCGGCATTTGAAATTGGCTTTGAATTAGCTTTGTTTTTTTGCCGCCTCGGCCCAATAAAATCTCCATAAACCACTGATAATATTGACTTTACACCAATTTCCCCCGCCTGCAAATTGGCTTTGTTTTTTCAAATAGCCTAACCGGAGAAATTCCGGATTTACCATACTCGCCTTCGTGGGCACAAGCTTTCAATTCATCATTCATCAATAATCAATAGTAAATAATAAATGACAACGTACTACATACGACATACGAAATACAAATTCGTTAAGTATTATACGAACCAATTCGTTTGCCGTCCAGATAATTTCAAAAAAATCTCCGTGACTCGCCCTTCTTATATCTACCACAGAGAATCCAGAGCAATAGTCAATGGCAATGGCCGCTGATTAACGCGGATAAAAACGGTTTTTTGAGTGGATTAGAGATTCGTGATTAAGGAGCAATAGCAAGTAGGACAGGTAGGTTTTTACCTGAAGGTTTCCTGTGGATTACCAATGCGGTTCGCAGCCAGATCCCTTCGACAAGCTTAGGGCAAATCCCTCCGCTCGGCTCCGTCTCGGGCGGGATGACAAAACGTTTCGCAGAGCGAATCAAAAAATGACTGTAACCCTTTAATCCGGAAATAAGTAAACATCCCTAATAAGATCCTCGGAGGCCCAAGAAAGCTCCTGAGAGCGACTTTCATATTATATCATTTGTTATGACAAACGGCAATAAAAGTATTAATGCCCTGTTTTTTCACACTTGCAGCACTTTTTCACAATTTGTAAAAAAAATTTAAAAACACAGAAAAAATTGCTTGACTTCGCCCCCTATACTGTGTAGATAGATGATCGCGCGCGGGATTTTCTACATTGCTTGATTAATCAGCGAGTCTTGATGCGCTTTATGTGCAGAAAGGAGGGTGTTATGAGCAAACTAAGTCTACCAGTGCAAGAGAAGAGTGCGCGTGGCGGCTATTGCCCAGAGTCGAATGCATTTGTTTGCGTTCCTCAAGCCCACCGTCGCTCTGGATGCTGTGTAGTGAGATATTCTTGGGCCGGAGAGGAAGGGAGCGTTGTCTGCGAACCGCAAAGACCGTTCTAAGCCCGCCTGGCGGGGCGTCAAAGGCTCGGCACTGGGCGCGCTGTTAGTACCCAGCGCACTGCTGACGGCCGTGGCAGTAGGCTCGGCTGACTATTCATGGTTTGCCTGGTTCGGTCTTCTGCCCTTGTTTTTTGCCATTCGGGTACTTAGTCCGGCGGTTGCAGCGCTGGCGGGCGCGTTCTGGGGCGGTTGCTTCTACTTCTTTTTGGTTGCGGGCGTCGTGCCCGGCCTTTCGCTGACGCACCATTCCTTCGCCTTGTTAGCCATAGTACTGATGCTCTACGCCTATTTTGGCGGCCTTCTGACGCGGTGGGTCGGTTTTAGCCCGATGCTGCTGGCTCTGGGGTGGATCGTGGTGGAGCTGACGCTGAAACCGCTGGGGCTACGTCAAGGCCTGCTCGCCGGTACCCAAAGTACGAACGGCTTTCTGCATTGGATTAGCTGCCTGCTGGGCTATGCGTTTGTTGCCTTGCTTGTGGCCGGCGCCAACGCCTGGCTGGTCATGCTGCTCAGTAGCGCTCGCTTGCGACTTCCTCCACCGACAATACCGGCAGGTTTGCCCAATGCTGAGCGATTTCCCTTTTCACGAACATTTGCTAATCTTCAATTCCTACCCCTTTGCGAGGTATACCCCCGCCCACCCCCTGGCACCTGCTGACTACTAATCTTGTGAAAAAGATGAGTAATTACAGAAATTTTGCGAGGAGAAAATCATGAACAAGTTAGCAAAGTGGATCCTGGTAATGATTGCCGTAACAGCAGTTTGTACAGCAACTGCCGAGGCAGCCAAGTGGAAATTCACGTCAACTGACATGGGTTGGTCCAGTTCAGTCCACCCGGAGTGGGGAGTTTATAATGGTAATGGTTGGTTGACAGTTTGGCCAACAATTAATTGCGACCCGCAAGGTGCTCTGATCGAAGACGAGTATATTTTAGGCGGCGTCGAATACGAGGGGGAGATACCAAAAGGCCAGGGATACAACGACTTCATGGCCTTTTTCAAGTGGGACTTTGGTTGTGAAAACGAGGTGTACTATAAGATGTACGTTTGCAAAGACGGCCAACTGGTAGCGGTGCCTCTTCCCGAGTGGATAGACGACAACGTTCCGTCGGCTACACCAATAACCCTTCCCTCCCTCGGCGATCCAACGGGAACCGACCCAAATATTTACATTCTTGTTAATCTTCGGGTGTTCCAGGAGAATCCCGCACCACCACCGCAGGAAACCTATGTTTTCAATAACGGAGTGTGTGAGGAGTTGCCAGGATACCAAGTCGGTACAACTCCGTTTGAACACAAAGGAAAGATACCGTGTCATCCATTTGAAACCGAGAATCTATTCACGGGAACGCTTTATCGGCACGCCGACCTCAATTTCGAACCGAGGGTCATCCCGACGGTTTCCGAATGGGGTTTGATCATAATGGCAGTGCTGATGCTGACTATTGGTGTTGTTGTGATTGTCCGTCGGAGACAAAGGATCGCTGTATAGGTAACAACGGACACTATAGGATTGAAAAAATGTTGATGATACCTTTGGGGCAAGAGGGTGAAGTCTTTAGTTACTTTTCGTACAACAATGAAGATAAAACCAGGAATTTCGATCAAGAGGAAAAAAAGGGAGTATTTATTCGGTGAGTCGTAAGAAAAGACAACGGCATAAAAGGGGCCCGGTTTCAGTTCAGAAGAAAGCGACCGGGCCCCACAATAAAACAAAGGCTATAGCTGCAGAAGCAGGTCGATCTTCCAACAAGTATTCTGTGCTAAAGTTTCTACTCATTTTCGGGATTCTGTTAGCTGTGTTCTATGTTTTCATCGCTTTTTCATCGTTCTATAGCAAGAAGTTTGTGCCTTGGCACCATCATCTGATCGCAAGGATATCCGGCTACGTATTGGCCGTCTTGGGCCAAGAGATTACAGTCACAGGCAAGTCGATTTCTTCGCCGAAGTTTTCGGTGAATATCATACGAGGATGTGATGCTGTCGAGGCAATTGCTCTGTATGTCTGCGCGGTTCTGGCTTTTCCATTGCCGATTTTGAAAAAATTCCTCGGTATGATTGCGGGAACTTTGCTTTTATTAATCCTGAACCTCGTTAGAATTGTCAGTCTGTTCCTCATCGGTTCATATTCTTCCAGAATTTTTGCCCTGATGCACCTCGATGTGTGGCAGGCAATGTTTATATTCTTAGCTGTGTTACTCTGGATTCTTTGGCTAATATGGGCGACACGAAGTCAAGTAGTGGCGCAGCCTGCGTCAAGCTGATTACACCCAAAGGCGTTATCAGGTTTTTCTGTCTATTCCTGCTTGCCTTCGGGTTGCTTATGGCCCCCTGGCCGCGACTGGGCAGGGCTTATACGAGATTTTACAGCGCCGGCGCAGCTTTTCTATTCGGCTCGTTTGGGTCCACAGGCATCGTCACTTTTGAGCCATTGCATGACAGCGAATACGACCTGCATGTCACCCTTTATAATCAAGCCCGCACGGGTCCCGACGGTGACAGAGTCGCCATCCAGACACGTCACAGCAGCCGTCATGCAGGCTACATGTACGTCGCCTTTCTGACTGCTTTGATCCTGGCTACTCCTATTCCTGCCAGACGCAAAGGATGGGCGCTATTCTGGGGAATGATTTTGATACACGGCTTTGTCGCTTCACAACTGGCGCTTCGTATTTTCCACGCCTTTCATAAACGACCGCTTTCTATGTTTGTGTTGAGTACATTTTCTAAGCGAGTCTTATCGATCTCCCACCAGGCGTTTGCAGTTAACGTGACCTTCGGCTTCGTTGTCTGTGTCTTTATCTGGATTCTTGTTTCCTTTCGTCGAAGAGACTGGGCCAGGATTGTAAGTGAAAGAAGGAAGCATCAAAAATAATACGATGCCGCCTGGAACGAGCATTGTTTATCATGTGTCCTATCTCCTTAAAAGCAAAAGTCATGTCACATCCGGCCTTAAGGTAGAAGTTTTATCTGATCTACCGAAAGTACCGGGCTGCATAACTATGCCTTCTGATAAACCCACGGTTTTCGATATTCGCGGCTGAAGTTTGTTCGCATCGGGATCGCCAGGATGTGTTCTTTGTGGATGACAATCGCCTGGGGTATCTGGGGCTGTTGAAAGGGCAGGCGTACAAATCCTTACTGGAGCCG
>JBARRE010000279.1:0-38856 GCA_049644065.1 Sedimentisphaerales bacterium
TCCCAGTAAAGGTTCCAGCCCAGGCAGCCGCCCTTAAGGTATTCCGGATTGTACGGATGAAAAGACGATGGGCCGATCCACAGGTCCCAGTTAATATTATCCGGCACGGGTTTGACCTCCGGCAGATAATTTCCGCCTTTCGGCTCCCGGCTGCACCAGACACGGGCCTCGCTTGGCGTTCCAATTGCTCCGCCGCGGATCAATTCAACCATCCGTCTGTAATTGTCGCTGGCGTGAATCTGCGTGCCCATCTGCGTGGCGATTTTGTTCTTGTTCTTCAGATACGTCTGGCGGACCACGTGTGCTTCCTCGACCGAGTTGGCAAGGGGCTTTTCGCAGTAAACATGCTTGCCGCGGTTCATCGCCCAGACATTGACGAAGGCGTGTGTGTGGTCTGTCGTCGAGCAGACAACGGCGTCGATGTCCTTCTGTTCGAGGCATTTTCGCCAGTCTTCGTATGTTTTGGCCCTGGGGAAGTCTTGGGCGGCCTCGGCGAGATTCTTCGCGTTGACGTCACAAAGAGCGACGATATTCTCGTTCTTGACGTTGTTCAGGTTGGACCCACCACGTCCGCGGACGCCGACCACGGCGATGTTGAGTTTTTCATTCGGTGACCGGCCGGCCTTAAGTATGCCTGATTTTAGTATCACAAGCCCTGCTCCGGCGGCAGCACTGTTTTTAAGGAATGTACGACGTTTGATTTGATGATTCATGGCTTATCTCCTATATTTACCCTTTCTGAGCAGATGATATGAACTGCCCGGTTAAACTTTTGGATTATTATACCTTCCGTTCGCACTCCCGGCAATAAATTCCTTAGCCCGGCAGTTTTTATTCACATCATACGTGGCAAAGGAATCTACTTTTCGGATGGTACATGTTGTTCCGAGCGGCTTTTGCACCGATCCATACGCTTTTGGAAATGGCGAAGGTAATCCACTCGCCATTTGTTCACTGTGCGGGCGCCAGGCTTGTCGGATTCGGTCAGTTCTGGTGCCGGGTGGTCGATCCACCAGTTTGGGCGTCCTGGTTTTTTGACGAATTGACCGCCCCAGCTCTCCTTTGTCGGGTCTTCCGGCGTTCCGTAAAGAAGCCAGGCTACTGTCGGCGTGTCGCCCATCTTGATGCTGCCGCCCTTGAGAGGCGCAAAATAATCACCCAGCGCACCATGACCCTTGATATGTGTGGTTACAAAAGATTTGTTCCCAAGGTCACCTTTGTTATTGCCCCCCATATACCAACCCCGAAATGTCGTATCATTATGAATCAACCACAAATCCCTGTGATGCTTGTCAATATACCGAAAAGCATTTTCGTCCTGTCGCTGGTTCCACGAGGCTATGAAATGAACACGAATCTTCTTCTTGATAGAAGGATCGTCATGCAGGGCCTGGGCGACATCGGTTATCGCGCCCCACACAAGAATATACAGCGGTCGTTTGTCGTCTTTCCCCGCGCAATTAATAATCCAACGGGAACCTTCGGTATCTTCGCCGTATCCTTTCTCGGCGGCGGGATCGATTGCGCCCTGTTTCGTGATTGATCTGAGATACTCCGGTGTTGGGTACCTGGTCGAATATGTTTTCAGCCTGGGGTAGTCTTTGGCATAGACATCAATAGTCTTGAATATGTCCCTCGCTCTGCCCTGCTTGGGAGGTGAAGAAATCAGGCCTTCGGTATCGAATAGATCCGAGTAGACAAGATAATGAACTATTGACTGAATATCATCCTCGTCACCTCCTCCAATATCCGTTGAGACAATGACGCGATATCGGGCGCCATCGATTGCTCCGGCCCGGCAGGACTCTACCCGGGTTATACCGGAAACAACTATCAATACGAATGAACAGACTATACGCATCTATGTGATCCGATCTTTTTCAGCCATTGAGGGTCCAGCCGGGGCGATATTTACGGCTGAGCAGATCGTTAGCCTCATCGCTGTTGGTCACGCGACCGCGGGCGCCGTCGTAGTCAATCTTCTTGCCGACGCGATAGGCCACCAGGCCCAGCAGCATCGTTTCGATCAGGTCGCAACTGTATTTGAAATCGCACGAGGTCTTGAGGTCGCCCTTGCAAGCATCGGTCCATTCCTTTTGGAAGTGGCCCATGTCGGGGATGACCTTGTCGGCGCTGCGCCGGTTGTAATAGGTCAGGTCTGCATCGTCACCAAAGGGCAGGACCAGTCGGGAACCGAAATCGGCAACAACATAGCCCTTACTGCCCTTGAACATCACGCCGTGGTCAATCTTGTTCAAGTCAACGTAAGGCTTGGGCGATCTGGGCATAGCGCCGCCCTGGTACCAGCCCAAACGGATGGCGCCACGCCAATCATTCGCCGGCATGTCGAAATGGGCTTCCATCTTGACAGGCGTGACATCGGGATTGAACGGGTCGCCCGTGGCCTCGGCCGTGGTCGGCAGAGTCGTGTCCATGCCGTTCCAGGCCAGGTCCATCGTATGACTGCCCATGTCGCCGATCTGGCCGCTGCCGAAGTCCCAGTACATGTTCCATTTCAGGCAGCCGCCGATGTAACCCGGGTTGTAAGGATGCCACGGCGATGGCCCGATCCACAGATCGTAATGGAGATTCTTCGGCGGCTCGCCCTCGGCGGGCAGGTAGCCGGGCCGGGGGATCTGGCGGTTACCCCAGGCGTAAACGTCCGTCAACGTGCCGACGGCCCCATCCAGAATCAACTCGCGCACACGGTTAAAGTTCGGATTGGCATGCCGTTGCGTGCCGCACTGTGTGGCTAACTTGCGTTTGTTCTTGAGATAGGTCGCGCGCACCACGCGTGCTTCTTCCACGGTATTGCCCATTGGTTTCTCACAGAAGATGTGCAGGCCGCGATTCATGGCCCAGTTGGCGATGAACGCATGCGTGTGGTCCGTAGTGCAGCAGATAACCGCATCCAGGCCTTTCTGATCGAGGCACTTGCGCCAGTCGACATAATGTTTTGCCTTCGGGAACTTCTTGGCGGCCGTGGCAAGGTGGTTTTCATCTACATCGCACAGGGCCACGACGTTCTCGCTTGAAATGGAACCCTGGTGGGCCCGGCCCCGCCCCCCTACTCCTATCAGGGCTACATTGAGCTTGTTGCTGGGCGCGTTGGCGCCGGAGAGCGTGCCGCTGGGAAGAATGACTAAACCCATTCCAACTGCCGCAGTGGATTTCAGGAACTGACGTCGTTGAGTGATGTTGTTTTCAATCATTGCTTTGCCCTTCGTTGTAATTTTCATTTTTTACTATGAAACAGCGAATATTGAGTTTACAAATTAGGACAAGAAAATACAACAGAAAAAATAAGCACTGCTCTGTCAACAAAGTCTGCTTATTATGGTATTATGTATGGCAATTTCTTAAAATTGGAGACATCATGAAGCAAAAAAAGATTATCTTCGGATCATGTATAGTTCTTGTTGTCCTATGTGCAGGCAGCACTTTGGCATACGCCGCCTCGGAGGCAAAATCCAAAACAATTACATTTGAGTTGCTATTGGAAGAAATGGTAGATCGTGATTGTATAGCCCGGCTGCCAAAACCGGTATATACCTGCAGGCAGTTCAGCAGTTATGACCGTAATTCGACCGAACCGGGTTCTCCTACCTGGTGGGCCAATTCGGATCGAAGCTACTTCGTTCGAATTGAGGACAACAATGGCAGAAAAGAGCATGTACTGATGGATGTCGGCGGCCCGGGAGCTGTCGTGCGTTTCTGGGCTACATGGCACGGACCGGGCGGCGGTGAATTCAGTAACGGAACATTGCGTGTTTACCTTGATAAAAAGGCAGAGCCGGTTATCGAAGGCCCCATGGCCGATTTGATCAGCGGGGGTAAGTTGGTTACCGAACCGTTATCGCGGGGTGTATCGCCGGAAACCGCATACAGGCACCAGGGCCATAATCTTTATCTTCCTATCCCCTATGCCGAGCACTGCAAGATCACGTATGAAACCAAGAGCTTTATCGATAAGGGTGCGCGCAAAGGTGAAGCTCTTTACTATCAGATCAACTATCGCAGCTATGAGCCGGGAACGAAAGTCGAGTCTTTCACCATGAATGCCCTGCGGCAGGCACGGTCGACTATAAACCGGGTGCAACGGATGCTCGGACAAAATGAACGTACCGGCTTAAGCGATTTGAACAAGGATATATTAGAAGGGACTATCCAGCCATCCGGGGAACGATCCATGACCATCAACGGACAAAAAGCGCTTCGTGCTCTGGAGTTCCAGCTACAAGCCGATGACCTGTCCCAGGCTTTACGGTCCACTGTCATCAAAATAGCTTTCGACGGCAAAACCACAGTCTGGTGCCCTATCGGAGATTTCTTCGGCACCGGCTACCATATACGCCCTCATTCAACCTGGTACACAAACGTATCTAAAGACAATACATTGTCGTGCTATTGGATCATGCCGTTCCGCGAGCAGACAAAGATTAGTATCCTTAACCTTGGCTCAAAGCCGGTTAAGCTGATCCGCGGGCAAATTCTCAGCAGTTCCTGGGATTGGAACAATCGTTCGTGCTATTTTCATGCCGCCTGGAAACAGTGGGCCGGCATAAAAACACAGTCCAATGAGAATACCAAAGATCACGGCGCCTTTGATCTAAACTGGATCACAGTTAATGGTCAGGGCACCTACGTCGGTGATGTCCTGACACTCTTCAATACGGCCAATACCTGGTGGGGAGAAGGTGATGAGAAGATATACGTGGACGGTGAGTCCTTTCCTTCCCATATCGGCACGGGCACCGAAGACTACTATGGCTATGCCTGGTGCAAGCCCAACTTTTTCGAATCGGCGTTCCATGCACAGCCGAGCGGCGACGGCAATCTGAAACCCGGCTTTACGGTCAATTCCAGGTTCCGTTCTTTGGATGCCATTCCCTTTCAAAAATCCATCAAGTTCGATATGGAGCTATGGCATTGGGCAAAAACTACTATGAATTATGCTCCGACCACTTTATGGTATGCAAGGCCCGGCGCAAAATGGGATATCAAACCCGATTCAAAAGAAGCAAAACGTCCCATCCCCCGATCTGTCGAGGATATCATCAAACCAAGACAGGTTAACAATGCAATCGAAGGCGAGAGGCTATCGGTTCTTGAACGATCCGGAGGGACCACGGAAATCCAGACCATACCGAACATCGGCTGGAGTAATAACCGTCAATTGTGGTGGAGGGATGCCAAAGAAAATGACCGCCTCATCGTAGAGTTCAGTATTGATGAAGCAGGAGACTATGACGTGACACTCGGCATCACCAAAGCTGTAGATTATGGCATTATACGTATTGCCGTGAATTCAAAAATAAAGTTAGATTCGATAGATATGTACAATCCATCCGTGATTGCAGCCGAAGTAAAGCTGCCCGCGTGCCGATTCCTCCGAGGCAAGAACAAACTCGAGGTGACCATCTTAGGCGCCAATCCTTCCGCTGTGAAAAGTCATATGTTCGGACTTGATTATATTCTTGCAAATAAACGAACAGAATAGAGGTGTAGCACATGTCCCTTAGAGGAACCTGATACAGGAGGCATGCGAAATTTTTAATAGAATGTGGCTAACGGCCGATAGTTTCTATAGGAATTGTTGTGTAAACTCAGGTGTTGGAGAACGGAATTATGAAAAGGCTCTACGTTGCTTTGATTCTCGCTGCAGTGATCCTCGGATGCAAGCGGCAGGTGGATCAACCGCCGGAGGCGGCTGAAGCACTCCCTCCGGAATCGGAACAAATGTACCTGGGAAAGCCGTTGGAACACTGGACCCAACTGGCCGAGCAGGGGCAAACTGACGAGGAGCTTTCCACGACAGTCGATGCTCTCATCCTCGTCCTCGAAGGTAGCGATGTCACAGTAATCGTCGCCGCCGCGGATGCAATTGAGACAATTGGGCCGAATGGGGCAAAGGCCGCACCGGCGCTGGCCTCGAAGCTCGATGATCCCCAGCCGTGGATCAGGATGGCGTGTATGCACGCACTGGAGACTATCGGCGAGCCGGCGGTACCCGCCCTGCTTGAAGCTTTCCGCACCGGTCCCGGCGGGGCTCCCGTGCGCGCAGTGATTGTGCTGGGTGAGATAGGCCCCACTGCCAATGCCGCTGTGCCGGAACTCCGCAAAGCCCTCCAGGAAGGCCCGGAAAACATGCGCAACTGGGTGGAAGAGGCGCTCGCAAAGATCGAGGACAGGGACACCATCGCCGTTACGGCGGATGGACCGAACCAAGGCGACGAGTTCGTTCTCCCGGCAGAGCCTCCTCTGGCCGCCGAACGTCGGGACTGGCCGCAGTTCCACGGCCCGAACCGTGATAACGTGTGTCGAGAAACAAGACTGCGCACAGATTGGACCAAAACCCCGCCGGCGCTCTTGTGGAAGATCGAAGGACTCGGCATGGGTTTTTCCAGTGTCGCAGTCACCGCCGGCAAAGTTTTCACAATTGGTGATCGGAAAGGAACTGACGGAAAGAATTCGCAGTTCGTTCTCGCCTTCGATTTGGAAACGCGAAAGGAACTCTGGGCAACACAGATCGGGCCTCCATACAAGGACGGTCCTCGATCAACACCGACAGTCGACGGCGAGCTCCTTTACGCCATTGGCACGGAGGGCGATCTCGTCTGTCTCGACACGGCAACCGGCGCCGAGCGCTGGCGAAAGAGCCTGCCGAACGATTTCGGCGGGAAAATGATGAGCAGGTGGAAGTTCAGCGAGTCACCACTGATCGACGGACCGAGGCTCGTGTGCACGCCGGGCGGCGCAGAGGCCACGCTCGTTGCTCTGGACAAGAAGACGGGCGCAGTCATTTGGAAATGTTCAGTTTCGGCCCTGGGCGAAAAAGGTAATGACGGCGCTGGATATGCCTCCGATGTGTTGGCCGAAATCGACGGCGTCCGCCAGTACGTTCAACTCATCGGGCGGGGCCTTGTCGCCGTTGAGGCCGAGTCCGGCAGATTTCTTTGGGGCTACAATGGGATCGCTAACCGAACAGCCAACATTCCCACGCCGGTCGTACGCGGGCGATACGTGTTCACCACGACGAATTACAACACCGGCAGCGCATTGCTGCGCATCTCCCGCGTGGGAGATACGTTCCATGTGAAGGAACTATACACGCTGACCGGGCGGCAGTTCGAGAATCACCACGGCGGCATCGTGTGTGTGGGCAGCCACGTGTACGGAGGCCATGGCAATAGTCGCGGCGAACCGGCATGCGTTGATATTGCCACAGGGAAGATCATGTGGCGCGGCAAGGCGCCGGAACGCGGCTCGGCGGCCGTCCTCTATGCGGACGGCCATCTCTGGTTCCGGTATGACCGCGGACTCATTGCGCTCATCGAAGCGACGCCCGATGCGTTCCGCCTTAAGGGTACCTTCCAGCCAGTCACGGGGACTGGGCCTGCCTGGGCGCACCCGGTGATCCTCGACGGGAGGCTTTACCTGCGGCACGGGGACCTGCTGGCGTGCTACGACGTACGCGGCCCATAGATGCGGGTCGGTGCCACATGGACTGCCAGTACTTGCTGTCCGTTTCGTAGACATCAATGGGGTCGCCCGGCCGGTAATCCGAAGGCAAAATGCCGAATCGCTGCATCTCCCGAATGTACTCCGGCTCCGGCCGGAAATTAGGCATGTTGAAACGCGTGATCTTCTCAAGGTACGCCCTGGCGTCGTTTATGGCCGCCAGCAGTATTCTGAAATCCTCGTCGTCAGTGCTCTCAAACACAGACCCACAGATGCCGTAACCGCCTGCGTCTTTCGCGAGCGGGGCCAACAACTGCAGCGACTTGGCCGGGCGGGACAGGTTGTAGAGAATGTGACGCGAGAACTGCATCCTTGGATCGGCGTACTCCTTCATCCACTCAAGCGAGCCAACTCGTCGCGTGCTGTCGTATGGCTCGACCCAGGGCGGCGTCCAGAACCGGGGAGCGCCCTTGCCATAGGTCAAATGATGCAGCCGTAGTTCCAGGTTGTCCGCTGGATGTCGCGGAAGCTTCCTCTTGCCGGAATGACACGATGCACACCGGCGGTTCAGCACCTCGGCGGCGGCCTTCATGCTAGACCAGCTTAAGTAGTCCGGCTCCTTCTTCGTGCCATATTGGAGAGCCGCGTACGGGCCTATCATGCCGCTTCCCAGCGCCGCATACGTGCCCGGGAAAGTGGCAGACGCGTCGATCCAGAGCTTCACCATCCGAAGCTCGTGCGGGGTGGGCCGGACGTCATAGTGGGACGGGTCCAATTTCTCCATCAGGGGGCTCACCGAGCTGCCGATAGTATAGGGCGGATAGTTGCCCCGAGCCAGGTCGCGGCCGTCGGCCATTTGCAGCCTGGCCGACAGCATGAAGTAGCTATGGGTGAACATGGGCCCCTGATCGCCCGCGAGGAGTACACGCCCGGCGTACTTATCGATGTCGTGACAATCCAGGCAGTGTTTGTCGAGGATGGGTTGTATGTCCCGCGGATAGTCGAAGATCTCCGGCGTTCCCGGTATGGGTGTGATGCGGCTCGGCGGGCGCTTGAGCGCCTGGATCGCGGGCAACACAGGAGGGGGTGTAGTACGGTCCTCGTGGCAGCCGATGCAGGTCGTGACTTCACCGGGCATCACGGTAAGAAAACTCAGCATGCGTTTCACGGCCAGATCATTTTCGTCCAGGGCCACGAACTGCAGGCTGCGAAGCGGCGGGACTTTCATGTTCACCGAACCGTCCGGCCCCACAGGCACTGTCCCCAGCACACGATTCAGGGTGTACGAACCGCCGTAGCTTATCGGATCCATGGAGCCCGTGAAGTTCACCGGCTTGGGAAGGTTCTCCAGTATCAGCAGTTTCTTGATGGCCCCCCGCTCGATGCCTTCAATGTTTCGGCCGATGTAGATGTCCAAAACGATCAACTCTCCTGTGGATTGTGCCAGGTCGTTTCTCGGAGGAATCACAGGCTCCCGCGGCCTGGGACGCAGCGGCCGAGGCTCGTGCAGCCAGGCCTCACCACGGGAAAGCTCCGGCGACAATTGGTAGAGTTCCCTCGTCCGGCCCCTGCTATCCATTATCAGCAGCCGTGTTTTCTCCGCCACCAGAATTGAATCTTGGGACAGCGGATAAGGGTCCCGGAAATCGCGACCTGTGTTTATCATCTCCTGGGCGGTTTTGTCATCCGGCCCCAGGTCAGTCTTCACTAAGGATATCCTGCCCTGGTGTTCCGCCTGGCCATGGTTGGGCGAATTAACCATCACTATTTTCTCGGCGCCGGGAACGGGCTTGGCGTCCAGGTACACATCTTTCGGATATAAGTTTCCGTAAAACGTCGTCTGGCCGGTGCCGTCGGGATTCATTACCCACAGGTGATGGAAATCTTCGCGTGACCGGTCTACGTACTCCCAGCGCGTATACATGATACGGCCATCCGGCAGCATCCAGGGGGTGTTGTCATTTTCGATATTGGAAGACAGCATGTGGATGTTTCCGCCGTCGCCGTCACACCGGTGCAGCGTGGCCACATGCACATACCAGCAAGGCACCCAGCGCTTCGCGCGGCTGGAGCAGAAGATGATGCCGCCGTCGGGCAAATACGTTGGTTCAATGTCGTCGAAAGGGCCATCGGTAAGCTGCTTCAGCCCCGATCCGTTGGCATCGATTTCGTAGAGATGAAAGTAGTCCGTTCCGCCCCTGCGGTAGGAGAAGAGGATCTTTTCACCGTCATAATGCACCTGAGGATCGCGAACCGCGCCCTGCGGATCCTCCAATAGCAGCGTGACCTTCCCGGCTCTCAGGTTCAGTTTGCACAAGTACCCTCGCGAGCCATAGGCTTTGTCATTTACATCGGTAATTGCGTACCCCATGTTCTCATACCAGTGGGGTCCCTTGGGCTGGCGTACGGCGAAAACGATCTCATCTATCTTGTCAGGTTCTCTCGTGGCCTTAGCAAAATCACCATATACCGGGGCTGCAAATAACAGACTCAACCCGACCAGAACAACGGTCACATCTGCGACAACCAGACCCGTTGCACGCCTCTTTGTCCTTATGAGCATGTTGTTTCGCCTATCTGCCATCGCCGTCGGTTCCTCAAATTCATCGTCCTGCCTAATCAGCGTCCGACTAAGCCCAGACCATCTATCATTATAACAGGGATCCTTCCGGTTTGCCATTGATTTACTGGGGTCTGCGAACTCCGGTCGGCTGAATCCGACACACATGACATCCATTGCTTTGCTCAGTGGGTCGTGGAGAGGCGAAGTCTCACGCGGAGGAAAAGGGCCGAACTTTTGAATGCAGACTTCAGCAAGGCAGAGTTGGACCGCATAGAAAAGAGCGTCAAACGAGGAGTTCCATTGGGCGATACCAACTGGACGCAAACAACCGCAAGACGGCTAAAGTTACTTCTCAACATTGAGGCCGAGAGGAAGACCCAAAAAATGTACCCCCTATGGGGCAGGCGTACCCCTTACGAACTGTCTGGATTAACGCCAAACGTGGTATTTCCCACGGGACTCTTGCTTCGAGGCGATGAGCTGTGGATGTATTATGGTGCGGCGGACAATTGCACCTGTCTGGCTACGGCAAAACTTGACGAAGTTCTGGCCTTACTGGTTGATTGACATCTCAGGTTTCCGGCACCGGTTAGTACCCCAATCTGCCCCAGATAGCTTCCTGCATCTTCTTCAAATCAGCCTTGCCCTCGTCGGTAGTAGGCGTATAGTTATACGGTGGGTTCGCCATCTTACCGACCTGTATCGTCTCTGCTCCTCTGTACTTCCAGTAGTCGCTGTGGCCGTCAGCGAAAGCAACGTTCGTGCCGTCCCCATGTCGTACAAACGGCGGGTCCCACCAACTGGGCGTAGTATAGTGAATCGCATAGCTGTCCGGACTGATCCGGCCTTCATCAAGAAAAACGAGTCTATAGGCCGGAGAGGGGACGGTTATTTCCGATCTCTTCTTGACCATCAACACCGTCCTGCCAACTCTCACTCCCCGGTTACCGACATACGTTCCAGTTGCATCGAAACAACCGTTCATCCCATAGGCTGTGGAGTACGTGCGCATCTCTCCACGAACACCGGTCGGGCACCGGTACACCTTTTCGGCTCCGCAGTACGGAAACAGCGCTCCGACTCGGATGGCCTGCATTTGTATGTCGAGCGGTCGTTGTTCTCCCTGAGCAAAACCAGATGCGCAGTCGTTACCGACCCAGTACTGCTCGCCCTCGTGAGGACCCGATGTGGGCACGGGGGCGGCGGGAGAACCGGTAGGGTTCCAATAGGCTTCGCCGTTGACAATCCTGTCGTCATTCTCATCGGCATACATCGACCAGCCAAGTGTCAGTGTCTTTATATGGTTAAGGCAAACCGCGCGTCTGCCCTGTTCCCTGGCACGATTCAGTGTGGGCATGAGGATGGCCATCAGTATTGCAATGATGGCAACAACAACTAACAGTTCTATCAATGTAAATCCGTTTCGCTTACGCATAGCATTTGTCCCTCACTTCTGAGAGAGATTTAGTTGTTTCGATACGCCTGCCTGCCATGATTATAACACAACTAATTGTCCGAATGCAAGCAAAACAGGGATTCTACGGCCGAGCGAGCAATTTCGAACAAATCACTAACATTACTTCACTCTCATCGTTACGACGAACCCATGTGGTTACCCACCATGAGCTGTGGTATCGCTACGTGACTGAATCGGGCAATTGGCACGGCGGGACTCTCACCCGCTGGATAGCAACCTTGTCGGCTGCTCCACTGTCCCTAGTTTCCTAGTTCTCCTGCCCTTTTCAGGCCCAAATCGCTGTTCATGCAAAAGATTTATCATTTTTGGAAATTTTCTGTTGACAGACTCCTTGAAATTGAATATGATCCTAATAGCTTGTTCGCATGGAGGAGCGATGAAAGATTTTATTACTTCCTACCGTGTGTTCCTCCACGCGGAAACTTAGAGACTTATTCCTTGCTACGCCAAGCCACTTTTCGGTGGTGTTATGAAAAGAATAAATATACTGTTTGTTTTTGTTCTTCTGATTCAATCTGCCAACGCAGCGCTAATAGATGATCTTCAGCTACACGCTCCATTCGACGGCAATGCGGACGACATGAGCGGGAACGGAAACCACGGGATCGTTTACGGCGCGGTTCTTATAGCGGACAGAAACGGAAACCCAAATTCTGCCTATCAATTCAATGGAGCAGATAGTTATATTGATTTCGGATCATCTGATTTGGGTTTAACCGGAAGCAGTGAAATAACTTTTTCTGCCTGGGTCAAGCCGGATCAGCCCACAACATATCACAGCCATGTATTATCATCAAATCCATATTACAGGCCATATATGATAAAGATCCGCGGCTTAGGCTCAACTGTAACAGCACAATGTATGATAAGAACTGTAGGTGGAGGAGATTATATTGAAGCTGACTTTGGTGGAATTATAGTTGGAAATTGGTATCATATCTTATGCAAATACGATGGAACCATCGCTTCTATATATGTGGACGGCGAATTACAGAATAGTGTTAGCATATCCGGATCATTAAGACTGTCTTCTCAACAGATTCTTGCTGGTGCAACCCCCACTAGCCCGCCAAAAAGTTTCTTCAACGGAGCAATAGACGATATCAGAATATGGAACAGGGCATTGAACGAAGATGAAATAATTGAAGTGTACAGTGGTGCACCCGCCGAGTGTGTTGATGCTGATGGTGACGGATGGTACTCAACAGCCGTATGCAATGGCGGAACCCTTTATGACTGTTTGGATGACCCTATAGCTGATCCCTATGCTCCTTTTGTAAATCCCGGAGTGATAGAAACTTACGATTTATGCTCCAATGGGTATGATGATGATTGCATTGATGGAGACTTAATCTGCGACGATTGCCCTCTCGATGACGATAATCCTATATCACAAAGATGCCTTTGTGAGAGTTTAGCTGTGGAAACAGGTTATTGTTGTTTAGATGGAACTTATAGTTTAATTCCTTGTGATGAACCAGCACCTGCTATTGATAATGATGGAGATGGATGGTATTCAGATGGTATATACAATTATAATGGATTAGCAGACTGCGACGATAACAACCCGTTGCTGTTCCCATTGAACACAAATAATTATTGCGATTGCGACGATTCCGACGGTGTTGGCCAGGGAACGGTTGAGGTATGCGGAAACGGAATCGATGAGGATTGCGATGGCGCCGACCTCGCATGCTCGAACGACATTTACGTCGGAGGATATCAGATAAACAACGAGTTCGATCTGATAACCGATGAATGCCTTGATTTGATAAGGACAAAGACGATCTTCTTCGGGGGCAGGTCGATAAGTGGGAATACCTTATACGGCCTGGAATTCCTTGCGGGCGAGGACCCGAGGTATGAGCTTGATATAGTCAGTTATAATGTGCAAATCGGCGAGACGATACCCGGTGATATCTTTGACACTCCGAAATTGGTGCATTACCACTATTCGATATCCCCAATAGAAGGGAGGTGGACCACCTTCGATTACTATACGAGGACGTATCATGATAAGATAGACGCCGCCTTTCAATTCTTGCATTCATCGTATCCAGGCTGCCCGGAGGCCTTGTTCTATGACTACACCCCGGTCTTTGATGCCTTGGTTGCAGACCTTCCAGACATAAATTTCATAATCGCAACACATACTTTAGATACTAGAACCACTCCTGAGGGCTATTTCAATTTTGCGGGAAAATGGTATAGCGATAAAATCAAGGAAACATACACTGGCGTCGTGCCCATATTCGATCTGGGGGACATAGAATCGACAAGGGCAAACGGTTCGATATGCGAGTTTGAATACGAAGGGACGATTTACAGGATGATGTGCCCGGAATACAATACCAATAACGATTATATCCACCCGAATTCGGAAGAGGCCAGGGAGAGATTGGGAAAGGGTATATTCGTCCTGCTGAGCAAAATATTTTGTGAGCAGCAATCAGAATGCACCCATGATTCGGATTGCGATGACAATCTCGCCTGCAATGGGCAGGAAACCTGTATTGATAATGCGTGTGTTGCAGGAACGCCAGTAGATTGCAGTTCAAATAACATTCCTTCAGTCGAAACCTGCAATAATGATCCTGATAATAATCCTTTTACATGGGACTATGGGCAGGCGTTTACTTCGCAATGTATTGAGCCGGGAATATGCACAACAGGAGAGCAGGAAATAACTTCAACTTGCAGCGTATCACAATGCGGTGCCCAATGCGATGCAGCCAATCCTTGTCCAAGCACTGATTGTGATGGTTTGGATGGCTGTGTCGGTGATGATTATTATGATTACCATGATGTTGAGAATAATTGCCTTAACGATTGTAGTTGTGAGGAAAATCTATGCGAATCATTAACAATTTATCCAAACGATGTGCAATGCACTGGTGGTCAAGTTGATGAAAGTCTAAAGTTATATATCCCGTTCGACGGAAATGCGGATGACATGAGCGGGTACGGGAACAATGGGATTGTTTACGGAGCTACTCTTACAGAGGACAGGAACGGAAATCCCAATTCTGCCTATCAGTTCAATGGTGCAGATAATTATATTGATTTCGGATCATCTGATTTGGGTTTAACTGGAAGCAGTGAAATAACAATCTCTATCTGGGTCAAGCCAGATACCCCAACAACATGGCACAGCACTGTCTTAGCATCAGATCCCTATTTCAAAACGTATGGGATAAAGTTACGTGGCTTAGGTTCAGCTCTAACAGCGCAATGCACCATATCAACTTCGAGTAATGGAAATTATGTTGAAGCTGACAGTGGTGGAATTGCAGTTGGTAATTGGCATCATATCGTATGCACTTATGATGGAAGCACTGCTTCTATATATGTAGGTGGTGAATTAAAGAATAGCATTAGCAAGTCTGGAACATTAACAACCACTACCCAAACGATTTTTGCTGGCGCAAATCCCTACCCAGCCCACTTCTACAATGGAGCAATCGACGATATTAGAATATGGAACAGGGCATTGAACGCAAGTGAGATACAGGACCTGCAGTATGAATAAGAGAAGGCAACACTCAAAGCCTTCCTATATTGACAGGTGTCGGGAAAGTCAGGGGCCTGTTTTGCCGAGTTTTCCGACAATATCATACACAGATTCTTGTCAGGAACCATTCTTTTATTGAGTTTCTTATTGACACAACCGCAGGTGTTGTCCAAAGTACCGGTTAGGATTAAAATAGAAATTGTACCATATTATGAGCTTAGGAGATTAGCTGAGAAGTGAACGGGAACTGAAGCGATTCTTTCGAGGAAAAGTAGCAGAGATCAACACCAAGAGTGTTGAGTTTGCCGGGAATGTCAAGGCTCGAAAGCGCAATACGTAGATACCGAAGCTGGCTTCCATATGTGGATTTTTTCGGATTCAATATTTTCAGCATATTTACTGGTCAACCATACTCCACGCTACTGACAATTGTAGAAATAGCTGAATACAAAATTCTTTTTGAAAGGAAATGACCATGTCGAGGGTAGTCTTTCTCTTAGTGGCAGCATTGATTATTCCCACAATAGTATTCGATTCGGTCAGCATCGGTGCATTTACGGCTACTGCCCCAGTCAGTTCAAGCGCCATCAGCAGGGCTTCGGGTGGACAGATGCGCCAGAGTTCATTCTTCGTGCAAGTCGATCCCAATAATACGGTCACTCGTTGCGCAGGCAGCGGCTACATGAAGGGTACGTTCTATCGTTATCCCAGCGCGTGGTGGAACGCGTGGTTTTATGTTGGGCCATACGTCCCGGGGCAAGCAAAACAGGTTTCCACCGTGCTGCAGGTCGTACCTCTCGATCCGAATGAGGAAGGTTACGCAGAGATTGCCTACGCCTGGTCGACACCGGCCTGGTCCAATCTCCATCCTGGTCAACCTCCATTGTCCGGACATGTAACCGATGAGGACATTGAGAGCGAATACATTGGACGTTTACCATTTAGCAAAATACCCCTGCAAATTGGATCTGAGCGCCAGAATGTGTCGTACCGCTATCTCATCCCTCAATACAGTCCTGAGTGGCTCTCGATTGCCGTCCGCGGCTCCAACTTCAAGATACTGAATGGTCGCATGATGTACGAGGGTGGACCCGAGCGGATGGGGCAGTTAGGGCAGATAGACGAGGCCAGGATCAGAGAGATAGTACTGCAAGTGATCAGAGATAACCCGGCATTAATCCAAAGAACCCTGAACGATTACTTGCGAGCACAGAGACAAGCACAGAGAGAAGAAAATGAGAGACGGCAGCTTGAAACGAGCTTTAAGAATAGGGTCACGGATATACAAATAGGTCCAAGCCCCACACAAGGGCCCCAGGATGCCAAAATTACTATTTTTGCATTTCACGATTTTGAGTGTCCGCATTCCCAACGGGGGGCTACGACGCTTGAACCGCTGTTGAAGCAATACGCCGGGAAAGTAAGACTTGTGTTCAAGAACAGGCCCCAAACGTTTCATCAGCAGGCGGCAGCGGCTGCAAAAGCCGCCTTGGCGGCACATATGCAGGGTCGGTTCTGGGAATATCACGATTTGCTTTTTGAGAATTCAGGAAAACTGGGAGAGGAAGTTTTTCTCCAATTGGCGAAGGAATTGGATTTAGACATCGACCGATTTAATACAGACCGGAATTCGAAGACGGTTGAAGACCAGTTGAATGCGGATATTGCTGAGGCTAATAAGCACAGTTTACATGGTACTCCTACATTTGTAATGAATGGCGTTGTGGTTACGGGCACAAGATCCCAGTCATACTTTAACAATATTATGAAGCGACTTCTTGAGCAATGACAGGAAATAAAGGGCAGGTCAGGACTGAATATTGACAGCCGGGGCGGTCTCGGCTATATACATATCAGGCAGTACGCACTACGCAGCACGAACAAAGAACGCCGTCTCATGGAGATTTATTTATAATTTTCTGGACATTTTATATGATGGTTCGTATAATACTTAACTAAATGGCTATTGATTAATGATTAATTGAAAATGGTAAATCCGGCGGGTTTAATCAGAAAAACAGGGTGTTATCGTGGAAGAAAACGAAAAATTTGAACAAAAAATGCAAAAAAAAGCCCAATTTCCAGAGGTTTTTATGCAAAACAAACCCATTTTATGGAATTTATTGGAGTTTATTCGTGTTAATTCGTGGCTAATTTGAAAAAACAAGCTTGTCCTGAGCGCAGTCGAATGGAGCCAATTTATTTCGTATTGAGTACTGCGTGATGCGTATTGCGAAAAGTAATTTGAAAAAACAAAGCCAATTTGCGGCAGGGCGGAATTGGCGCAATGTCTTATATGAAAGGGGATTATGAAGAATTTCATGCTTTGAAGGCTACGAAAAACAAAGCCAATTCAAAGCCAATTTCAAATGCCGGATCGGACGCAGAGTGGATTCCCGCCTTCGCGGGAATGACAAATATGGAATCCCTGCACGTCGGAAAATTATAACCCAATTTGAAAAAAAAAAGCCAATTTCAAAACAGGTAAAATGGCGCTAAGTTAGTATTGACAATGGTTTATGGAGATTTTGGCGGATGAAGACAGCGAAAAAACAAAGCCAATTTATTAGCGTTCAGTGTTCTGCGTTCAGTGGACAGCGTCAGGATGAGGAAAAGGAATTCGAAAAAACAAACCCAATTCTACGGAACGCCGAGGAACTTAGCTTGTTCCGGAGTATACCTTCAGGAAGCTGTCTGAGTAAATTTGCTTGTCCATCAGCATTTCAGCAGTGGCTACGACATTCATCAGGTTCGATCCTGGTGAATTTTCCGGAACTCTTCATACTCTGCCATCGTATTTAGGTTAACCAGGCTCGTCCCAAGATCGATGTTCTTAACCTTGCACAGGTCAAAAACATCGCTTATTTTACGGCCCCCTGACGATAGAACCTTGTTTATCGCTTCGAGCACACTTTTGCGGTAGACCGCGAAGAGCGGTTCGTACCTGCCGTTGCCGGTCGTTGGAACAATGATATCCGCATCGCTGCCGGCCGCTTCGGAAAGAATTCTTCTGACATTTCTCGGTTTGATGTCCGGAATGTCACAGGCTACCACGAAATTGATTTCATTGGCCGAAGCTTCCAGTGCAGAAGCTATACCCATCAAAGGTCCCTGCTCCGGCACTTTGTCCGAGACAACCTCGAAACCGAGAAATGCGAATTTATCCGCTTCGTTGGCGCTGATGAGTACCTGTTCGAAACAGGCGGCAAGCCGCTGACAAGTTCTCTCTATGATCGGCCGGCCCTCGATCGGCAGCATGCTCTTGTCGGTACCCATACGCCGGCTGCCTCCTCCCGCCATAATTATTGCCGTGGCTTTTTCCACAAGTGTCCATTTTCCATCGGCGAGTTGTATCCGGTCCGGGGCGAGATCGAAACTGCTGCCGTCGGAGACAACAATTCTGTCGGCATATTTTCTCACATATAGGGCTGAGCTTTTCCATGCATTCGAGTCATTGTTTCTGGCTATCAGAAAGAGCCCCGGCTCTACGACCTGTCGAAGCGAATTTGATTCGCAGATTGAAACCACATCAGGGCCGATTACGTCCAGCAGAGAAGTTATACCCTCGACAAGGTGTTCTTTGAGAACGCGAATCCAGAAAACCCGGCCTGCTCCCGCCGCCAGGAGCCTGGACGTGTCTTTACCGGAAGATCGGTTGGTTTCTTCTGTGATGCAAAAATTCCCTTCCAGCGAGGTACAAACGCCGCAGCCTTCACCGCCGCGAGGGCACTGCCCGTCCCTGTCCTTGATCGTAGTGACTTTTATTCCGACGATATCATGGTTTTTGCTGAATTTTCCAAGAAGCGCGCAAGCCAGCTCCGTCTTGCCTACATTCGACCCGGCAGACCCGATCATTAACATTTTATCAAGCTTGATCATGTTGTTTCCCCCTGTGATCGGCGAGAAATCTCTGAGCATCCCGATGACTTTATCGATGGATTCCGACTCGACAGCGGCGAGATTCCGGCAGGGAAAATCTGTGTATACCCGCCGAACCGCATCGGCCAATTCCTGCCGGACGACAAGAAGTATCAAAGCGCTGCTCGAAGCTAATAATGAATCTACATTCTCACGCCAGAGCCGGCCATCCAGCTCCAAAGGCCCGAACTCGTCAACAATAACGAGATCGGCGGATTTAGCGGCCGTTGCGCTCAGGGCGGCGTTGCCGAGTTTTAATCCTTCGGGCAAGAACGTGAACCGCTCCGTTTTGCCTGCATTTGTGTTGCGTTTTGCCAGCGGCGCGCTAGTCTCGTTTTGCAGATCAAGGGCATCAAATCCGAGCAATTCGCCGTCACTGTATAGTGAAGGGGCCAACAGCCCGGCGACGTTGAATCCTTCGCCACGGGCTATTTCGACAAGTTTGGCCACACTGGTCGTTTTGCCGCAGTGTTTTTCCCCTGTCCATAAAACGAGCTTGTTCCGGGTCGATACCATCGGCTGTTTCTTCTTTTTATTAACTGCTAAGAAACCTGCTGGAACGGTTTTCATTAAAAAACATATGCCGCTATACTGAAAATCCACAATCCCATGGTAACGGCCAGTACGCCGCTCGGGACAAATTGCAGTCTCAGGTTAAAAGGCCTGGCAGAGTTTGCTTTGATCTGCATGCCGAGACGCAAACTCGCCGGCACCAGGATTGCACATGTCAGGGCGGCCATGCTGCCGCTGATCGCTATATGTCGCAGCACGCCGGCAAATCCCGCCTGCACCCAGTGCTCGTACCGGAAGACGTACGTAATCATCAGAGCAAACAATGCGTAGCTCAAATAGACGGCCGCACCCGAAGATAGCGACCGGTTCTTTATCCTGAATACGCAGACGAATAAATCATAGCACACGCCCGTCAGAAGAATCCCGAGAAGGTGACAGGCGAAGAACGGGGCGTTTAGAAACTTGTACAGCATCGCACAGGCGGCGACAAGCGTAGCCGTGCCGATTTGCGGAAAATATACCCGGGCGGCGGCCATTAAGACAAAGCCGATAACGGTTAAAGGAACCGATGCGAAGGGGACATTTCCGCTGTACAAAGCGTCACCCAGAACGGCTTCAGAGATTCCCCACAGCCCGCCAAAAAACAGAATACCCAAGATATATTCTTTCTTCATTGTACCTTTCCTTAAATTGAGCCTGTATTATAGCATTTATTTTCCTTCGAGCCAGTGCCGTGCGAATTCCAACAAATCGAAGGCATTTACAATTCCATCCGCTTGGTCTGTTGCCAGGTCCGCTCCGCCGCAGAAGTCCGGCTCGCCGCCTCCGGTATCGAGCCAATGTCCGGCGAAAATTCCGAAATCGGCAAAATCCACATCGCAGTCGTCGTCGAGATCCGCGACCTGGTCGATAACGAAGTCCTCGGTGCTTGTTGTGAGCAGTTGATAATAGTCGTAAGAAATACCCTCCTGCTCTCCGGTATATTGTTCCAGGATTCCGGTTACGCCACAGAAGTTTCGGCCCGGCTCTATATTCGGGTGATATATCAGGCCTTTGTCCTTGCCGGCGTTCATATAGTCGGAAGCCCAGCATGTAAGGTTGGGATCGACATTGCTTGCGAGTATGTAATTGTCGTAAGCCTTTCCGTAACCGGTATCCTGTACGCTAATGTCGGTGACCTTAACCAGCATTGCCTCGTATTTTTCGGCATTGCGGCCGGCGACGAACCATGTATCAAGGCCCTCGACGGGTGCTGCGATTTCATCAACCGTGACAACCAGCGGCTCGGGCAGCAAATTATTGGTGCTGACGATCATAAAGTTGGCGTTATTGGCTTCTATGTACTGCAAAAACGTTGTACCTTTATTGTCCTCAATCTCCACGTTGGCGAAAGAAACCCAGTCCCCGATATTTACGTCAATAAAGACTCCGGTGCTATATAAATCTTTTACCTGGATAGCACCCCAACCGTCAGGATAGTTCGGATCTTGAATAATAAGTCTTGGTCTTCCCGTGGGAGGTTTATGAGTCACTATTCCGCCGAGACAATCTACAATACTGCCGTGCCGGCCGCTGGCGCCGTTGGGGTCGGCAGTGTACTGTATTTCATAGATTGACAGTTCAGCCGCCTGCGCGGAGCCGGCTAATCCGAATGCGGTTATTATAATCATCGTCGTTAACATTGCTCTTTTCATCATTTGCCCTTTTATAATTCTTACGGGTACCATTCGGAATCGCCGAGCGGCGGCACCTCCAGATCATCCGGCCACTCGGATTTCCAGACCGAGGGCACCCATTGGACGTGGGAGTCGCAATAGAGAACCGAGCCTCCCAAAACTCCACCCGGTCTGGCGTGGCGTGCGCTGAAAGCCTTGGGATAGCTGCCGCAGTATTTTCCCGCCGTCGCGTTGTATTGCCCGCCGCCGTAGCCCTTTGCCGGGTCGAGCAGTTGATCGAACAGCAGAATCAGGCGGGCCGGATTTCGTACGGACGTCTTTCTCAGGATGCTGGGCATGTGCCAGTCCATGCCCTCGTATTCGTGAGGGGCCCAGCAGTTCTCGTCGAGTTCGAGGCAGGAGTTCATAGCGTAGGAAAAATAGCCGCTTCTCCCGGGCCTGTATTTATAACTCTTATCCGGCGCCAGTTCGGCGCTGGGGCATTGAAATATCGTATTATTGCCGGGCTTTTGCCAATAATCATAATCGCGCCAGGGCATCTCTCCCATCAGCGGCGGTAGCACATCGATCCAGCCGAAATAGTAATCTGCCAGTTCGGCGTCCGTTTGCGGATTGCTCGGCGTGCGGTCCCGGCCATCAATGTGAGGGTAATAACCATCGTTTTCCACGGCGTAGGTTTCAAAAGCCAATCCCCATTGCCGCAGCCGGCTCTGACAGACGGTTTGTTTGGCTATCGACCTGGCCCGGCCAAATGCGGGTAAAATGATGCCGGTCAGCAGAGCTATTATCGATATAACGACCAGCAATTCGACGAGGCTGAAGGCAGATCCCACAGCAGGCCGAGATGCGGGCCTCGCTGTTTTGCTCATCTTAACAGCCCCTTAATACGTTTTTCATAAGCCTTTCCGACCGCCTTTTCGACGTCAACGCGAAACTTCGCATACGCCTTGACCCATTTTTTCCCTTCGGCGGTCAGGATAGTGCCGCCGCCCATATTGCCTCCTCGCTGTTTTTCCACTAAAGCGACATTCAGGGCATCCTGTGCTTTGTTCAGGTCGCCCCAGGCCTTTCGATAGCTTATCCGGAGCGATTCGCTGGCTGCGCTCAACGAGCCTGTCCGGTCGATGGCCTCGAGCAGCCGCCATTTGCCATCGCCGAAAACACCTTCGACGTCTTTGCTGCTTAGCCAGAGCTTACACCTTGCCCTTAATCTCTTCATGTTCCCGGCCTTCCGATTATTATGCAAAGCAGCCAAGCTGACATTTACAGATTCTTATATTGTTCTGATTGCAGACACGCCCGATCTCGATAATTTCCGCCTCGTATCTTTTCGCTAACTCGAAAGCCTCGGTACAGGTCAGTTGTTTTCGCCCGTCCGGCTGGTGCCGCCCTTTGGCGGATTTGAGAACGGCGTCGACTAATTGTTCATTTTTATCCATTTTCGCCTGTCCATAGAATTTCGTTCGGTTATGCACAACCCGACATATCGTAAAGGGAAAATTAGAACCTTTATACGGCCCGCAGTCAATATAAATTTTCTTTACAATGTCACATATCAGCCACGGGCGATAAATATCGGCTGAGCCGACAGATTTTTCCACTCGTTTCGATTAGTCGAAATGATATAGGCGGGATAATTATGAAATGTAGAACCGCCTTTGGTCTATGCAGACAAGCCCTCAAACCGGCATAGTGAACTATTGATCCGAGCCCCATGACCAATCCGGCGGTTGCGGTTTTTGACAATTCCTACGAGGCCGGGATGATGTATGGAACTGCTGAAAACCGGGTTCCGGAATGGAGAGCAACGCTCGCGGTGTGCCAAAATAGCAGGAATAAACGGATCCTTGGCGCAAGTGTTCGACTTTTTTGGCGTTTTTTTTGCGGGACAACTCGCTGGGTCCGCCAGAATATTGTTGATATTGAGATGAAATTACGTTATTATGGAACTTGATGCTCGCAGCAGTGTTTCTGTGAAGTGTATATGGGAAATCCCGGTTGATAGGTGTTTAATATCAGATGGTTTTCTATGTCGGGTGCCGTCATGCGAAAACGTCTTGTCATGGGGCAGCCAATAATGTGTCTGCCTGGTGTTAAGTATTGCTGGATTTGGATGGAAAGTGAGGGTGTTTATGAAGAAGGTTGTAGTTATAACTGCACAGTTTTGGTTGTTGCTGGTTCTGTCTTTGCCCAATGCGACAGCCGACAATACGAATGGCGACTTGCCTGATGATTTTCCGGAGTTCATAATCACCCAGAATGGTGAAACTGCGCCGGGATACCTGATAGGCAGAGTTGATTCCACGGTTGAAGAAGTGGGCAGTTACTTCATAATCATGGATAATACCGGCCAACCTGTATTCTACAGCAAAACCCAAAGCCTGGGGGGATTGCTGTGTAATGGATTATTCGAGTACCGAAGGGAAATAGAGGGCGTTAAAAAGAAGTATACATGGTTTGTCCAGGGTGCAGATTTCAATGATGTCGATTCTTTCCAAATGGGAAACGGCTATCTTGCGGACAATCACGATTTCCAGTTGCTACCCAACGGGCATGCCTTGATGTTGTGCTATGACACGCAACTCATCGACATGAGCGAAATCATAGAGGGTGGCCATCCCGCGGCAGAAATCGTGGGTGCTGTCATTCAAGAGCTGGACGTCTATAAGAATGTTATATTTCAATGGCGAAGTTGGGACCACATTCCGATTGTGGACTCCTACCAGAACATCACCAAAAAGAAGTTTGCCTACATTCACGTGAATTCCGTGGAGTTTGATGAAACGGACGGCAATATTATTTTATCCTGCCGGGAGACGTCCGAAGCCATTAAAATCAGTCGCGTCACCGGTGAGGTGAGGTGGCGCATGGGGGGTAAGCACAATGAGTTTACCTTCGTCAATGAACATGAAGAAAACGCCCCACGCTATTTCAAATTGCAGCACGATGTACGTCGACATGCCAATGGCAATCTGACGCTCTTCGACAACGGCCTTAATAAGAACGATAAGTCCAGGGACTATTCCCGGGGCGTCGCCTATGCACTGGATGAAGAGAACAAGACCGCAACCCTGGTTTGGGAATTCAGACACGACCCGGACATTATGGCCCTGACCGGCGGCAACGCCAGTCTCCTGGCCAACGGCAATACCGTCATTCGATGGGGTGGCGCGGCCAAAGCCGGCGAAGCACCGGCCATGACGGAAGTGGATCCCAATGGACGGCTCGTTTATGAGATATGGCCTGCCCAGGAAGGCGTCACCGGAGGATTCGACAGAATGGTTTGGCCGCTGGAGGATTTGACCACAACGGTGACTCGGTATGAACTTATGGAGGGTAACCGCTATGTCTTTAACGATCACGCCGACATGACCGATGTAACGCTTAAGGTCAACAGCTTCGAAGGCGAGGGATACAATGAGGCCTATGTGACGCGCGAACCCTTTGCACCGCTTTACCCGGAGTTTCCCGGAAAGGCCCCGAGAGTGCTGCCCGTACGCGTAACAGTCACCGCATGGGAAATCAACGGCATGCAGGCTGACCTCTCTTTTGATGCCGAGAGCTTCGGTTTTGCTGATCGCACCGGTCAGTTCGGTTATGCTGATCCGAATCAACTAACGATCTACCATCGACCTTACAAAGGACGCGGCCTGTTTGTTCCGCTGCCGACTGATTACAACTATGTGACTAAGCAGTTGAGAACCACAATGACGCGCTTCGGGGAATTCATCATCTGTTTCCCCGACCTGGAAGACGTCCCTTACGCCCCGATCCTGGTCGAACCTGGCGATCAAGGCACTGTCAATCAGGAACTTCCGGTTGCTTTCTCCTGGACCCCCAGAGGATTTGCCAACGCCTACCACCTCCAGGTATCGACCGATCCGAACTTCGCCACCCCGGACGTCAACAACATGGACTTGACCGAAACCCGCTACACCCTTGAAACCTCAGAATCCAACACGATCTACTACTGGCGGGTCAACACGTTTAATGCCGGCGGTATCAGTGAATGGTCTACCGGCCAATTCCAGACCGTCCCCCCCATGGTGCAGATAATCGTGCCCAACAACGGCGAGCAATGGCAGCGCGGCCGGGAGTACATGATCCAATGGAAAGACAATCTCAATGAAAGAGTCGTCATTGAGCTATACAAGAGCGATACACTGGTGCAGACCATCGCAGAAGTTTCCAGTATTGGTGCGTACGAATGGGAGGTCGGTCTGGATCTGGAATCCGGCGCCGACTACTCGATCAAGATCAAGAGTTCGGTGGATGATGTCATTTTTGATCAGAGCGATGGAGTCTTTTCCATCGAGTAACAAACCGACTATTGCCTCAAACTGACGACAACTGGAAATGAGAATAATGGAATGAACCGATCCTGCACCATGATCATCTTGATGGGTATCCTGATTGCCTGCAGTATAGGGAAGGCGGCTACGGTAACAGACTATATGACCGTTCTCGAAAACGGCTACCAGTATCTCGATCCCAGGCCGGAAGCGGAATACGTGGCCCGGGAAACCCGACTCCTGATCCGGTTTGCGCATAATTCACCTATGGATCTGGTCGATTTATCGAGCTTCATCCAGGTGGTCGGGGAAAAGAGCGGCCTTCATGTAGGCAAAACAACCATTGCCTCTGATGTTAATACGGTTGTCTTTATGCCCACATCCCCTTTCATTGCCAATGAGATGGTGGATGTGACTTTAGCTCCCCTGTTCGGTCAGCCTACCAATAAACACATGGAACCGATTCAATATCGGTTTTATGTGCTGCGCCCGGCAGATGCTCCCCTTCAATCGGTAATCGCCCCTCCCCTGACGACGTCGACAGTCGCTGCGCAGCCATCGACCGAAGCGTCTTCGGCGCCCGCATCTGTTTCGGGCGGGGCTATCATCATGGACAACGGAGTCTCAGTACCCAGTGACTTTCCCCATGTGCGTATTACGAAGTGCCGTCATCCTGCAGATGGATATATCTTTATTTCGAACAACCGGGATACGCCCTACACCCTGATTATGGATAATTTCGGCGCTCCGGTCTGGTATCGACGGGGATTGAGGGTCGATTATTTTCAGGTCCAAAAGAACGGCATGATCACCGAAACCCAATACAGTGGGTACGATCATAATTTCAACTGGATTAAAGATTTTAATGCAGTCAACGGCTATCATACAGACAAACATGAACTGCAGGTACTGGAAGACGGAGGTTATCTGCTACTGGGCCTGCGGACCTTCCACAATGTCGATATGAGCCGGTTTGTGAACGGCGGCCATCCTGATGCCACTATTGACGAAACCTGCATTCAGGAATTTACTGCTGCGGATGAATTGATTTTTCAGTGGCGGGCCTGGGAGAACCTTGATATTGGCAGTGTTGGCCCCGCACACGTTGTGGATGTACTCGGAAGTCGCATTAACTTCTCGTACATGAATGCGATTGATATTGACGACGATGGCCATATCCTGATCTCAAACCGATACCTTAATGAAGTCACGAAGATCAACCGTCAAACCGGCGAGATCATCTGGAAGCTTGGCGGGTCCCACGGCGATTATTCCTTTGTGAATGATCCTTTAGGGGGATTTTGGTGTCAGCACGATATTCGCGCCCTGGGTCATCATCGCTACTCGATATTTGACAATGGTAATAATCACGATCCTCCGGTCTCACGGGCGGTGGAATACGAACTCGACCCTAACACGATGACCGCCACATTGGTCTGGGAATACCGTGCTGACCCTGACAGATACACATACTATATGGGCAATGCGCAGCGTCTGCCCAATAGTAACACCCTGATTAACTTCGTCTCGTCTGATTATCCCATGGTGACGGAAGTTAATCCAGAGGGGCAAATCGAGTTCGAAATGGATTTTGTAAACAGCGGCAGCTATGCTTATCGTGTATTCCGCTTCCCCTGGATGGGCCTGGTGGAAAGGCCCTATCTGGTAGTTGAGCATAATTTCGAAAAGCTGACCTTATTGTTCAACAAATTCGGCGATCCGAATGTGGCCGGTTATCGTGTATACGGGGGCTTTCATCCTCATCCCGACACCTTCATGGCGGCCTCCGACACAACACTACTCCATCTCAATAACCTGGAGAACAACCGCCGATATTACTTCCGGGTGACAGCCTTGGATCTTGAGGGCAGAGAAAGTGACTTCTCCAACGAAGAAACGATCGTGGTGTATCTCTACGATCCCAATGAACCCGGAGAAAACATGGTCGGCAATGGGGACTTCTCCCAGGGCCGGTCCGACTGGACCTGGATCGTCACCGAACCGGCCGATGCTCAATGGGCCGTCGAAAATGGGCAGGCCCATATCAGCATCAATGACGGGGGGCATGAAAGTTCCAACATCCGGTTGATACAGGCCGGCATGAAACTCGTTCAGGGTGAAACGTATACACTTGAATTTGATGCGGGAGCCCAAACACCGCGTCTGATCGAGGTCAAGGTCAATAAAAAAGATGTGGGTTCCTATTGGAATTACAGTAAGATGGGCCCTGTATATCTGAACGCGACCCGTCAGGGTCTGGTCATGAAACACTTTACGCACACATTTGTCATGGAATCGCAGACCGATCTGGACGGAACCATGGAGATCAACGTAGGAGCGGATGATAAGGATGTGTATTTTGATAATGTGTCGTTAGTCAGACAAGCCCATTGATTCTGCTTTTTGGAGCGTCCATTATTGTACACTTCTCTGGCCAATGCTCACAAGCAGCTCGTAGAAGATGTCCCTGAGATTAGGGCATTTTATGAAGCGCCGGCTACGGAATAGGCGATTTGTTATCCATCCTCAAAGGTAGCTTTCTTGTGAACATCTCGAAGAACAGCCCCTAATTCTGCCCATTTTATTAAAATCTTAAAAGATCAGCATTGTCCTAAATCCAGTGATTGAGGTATTAATATCCATAGCTGATCTATAGGATATCAGTAATATTGAGTAATCCAAGCGAAACAGTATTTCTAATGGCTTTCCTGATATGGATAATAATTCCTTGCCGGATTGTTTAAGCTTATCGCAGGATACTAAAAGTTGTCCGAGTGCTTTGCGTTTCTAACCATATTTAAATATCTGGCAAAAATGCTTGCAGTTCCGACCAAGCTGTGGCATAATCATGCCCGATTGATCGATATGATTATTCATATAAAGTGAAAAAGGGGATATGAAAACAACAAAAGCCGCAGACATCATGACAACGAATGTCATTATGGCAAAGAAAGATATGGTTTTGACGGATGTAATAGCTCTTCTTCTCCGTTGGCACATCAGTGCCATGCCTGTTGTCGATAATGATGATAAAATGGTTGGCATAGTGAGCGAAATTGACCTGGTAAATCTGACGTTCGACGGAAATGCCGCAGACACAACAGTAGAGGAAGTGATGGTAACAGATATCGTGTCCTTTAGCCCAGATACGCAATTAGCCGATCTGGTTCAATCTTTTTCAAAAAGGCATCTTCGCCGGGTGCCAATCATAGACAAAGGAAAAGTCGTCGGGATTGTGAGCCGTCGCGACATTCTTCGAGAAATGCTTCGTAGATATAATTAGTTTTGACATATCAGATCATACCCACACGTATTTGATAACTGTCGGCATCATAGGTATTGGATTCACTCCCCTTTAATGATTTGAAGTTGTTTATACAGATAGGTAAAATAAATGACAGTAAAGAAATTAGACAAGGCCGCGATTGACAAATGGGTCAACGCATGCATAGGAAATCAACAGGTTTTCGGTGTTCAGGCAAAAGAAGACCGTTTTATATTTGCACCGTTGGCGAACGTCGAGGACTTGCGCTTAGATTATGATGTGACTATCCTGCCCCCCAAAAAGTACTTCCTGCCGCCGCATGAGACGTTGCTCAAGTTCGACCGCAAGGAAGGATTCGAAAGTGTACTCGACAACCAGCCCTTCGTTTTGTTTGGCGTTCACCCTTACGATATGGTTGCGATCTCGCAGACGGACAAGCTGTTCACCGAGGACCACTACGATGTTCACTACGCCGATCGCCGGCAGAATGCTACGATTGTCGCCTGTGATGTACAGAATGCGTCAAAGGAAGTCTTTGCCGGCTGCATGGGTACGGCTACCGTTGACGATGGTTTCGATATCCTGATTACGAAGATCGACTCTGAATATTTGGTCGATATCCGTACCGATAAAGGTCAGGCACTGGCCGATACCATTAAGGATGCCGAGGATGCCGATGAGATGAGTCTTAAGCTCAGGAAATTAGTCTGGGCGGACAATACCGAACTACTCCAGAAACACAAACTTAATGTCCGGCCTGATGTCCTGCCGAGAGTACTGGATCGCTCCTATGAACATCCGGTTTGGGAAGAGAAGGCCCAGCTTTGCTTTTCCTGCGGATCATGCAACCTGGTCTGTCCGACATGTTACTGCTTCGACGTACACGACGATGTCGAGTGGAGCTTGCAGAAAGGTCAGCGCTATAGAGTCTGGGACGGCTGCCTTCTTTCGGAATTTGCCGCCGTGGCGGGTGGACACAATTTCAGACGCAATCGTGCCGACCGGTATCGCCACCGCTACTATCGCAAAGGGAAATACGTGCCGGAAAAGATCGGGGAAGTGGCCTGCGTTGGGTGTGGACGGTGTATTACGGCGTGTACGGCAAAGATTGCCAACCCGGTCGAAGTTTACAACAAGCTTGTGGATGAAGGGAAATAACGCAGATGTGTAAATGCGATTCCAAAAAGGATATCTACCTTCCATTACCGGCAACGGTAGGCAAGGTGCAACCAATGACAAAATTAGAAAGTTTCTTCTCGTGTCAACTCGACTCGGGCGAGGATCTCGGGCATATGCCGGGACAGTTCGTGGAAGTCTCGATTCCCGGCATTGGCGAGGCGCCTATTTCAGTTTCTTCTTCACCGACACGAAAAGGATCTTTTGAGATGGTCATTCGAAAGGTCGGTAATGTTTCGGGGGCCCTGCATGGATTAGCCGCCGGGGACAAGCTCTTTATCCGCGGTCCATACGGGACATCGTTCCCGGTCGATGAAGAGATGAAGGGAAAAGACATTATCTTTGTCTGTGGCGGCATTGGGATTGTTCCAGTTCGCTCGGCAATCCAGTATGTGCTGGACAACCGCGACGATTACGGGCGTGTAATAATTCTTTTTGGAGCAAAAACTCCGCACGATCGGCTTTTTATCGAAGAAATCGAGAAATGGCGTATCGAAAAGAACGTAACATTCCTGGAAACGGTCGACCATCGTGACGAAGGCTGGTCGGGTCCGGAAGGAGTTATCACGACGCTGATACCACTGGTGAAGGTAGATAAGGACAAGACCGTTGCCGTTATTTGCGGTCCACCAATCATGTATAAGTTCGTGATTATTGTATTGCTGGAGGCAGGTCTGAGAGAAGACCAGATATACCTGTCGCTGGAACGGCATATGAAATGCGGCGTCGGAAAATGCGGTCACTGTCAGATCAGCAATATTTACGTATGTCAGGATGGTCCCGTATTCAACTTTTCCGACATCACAGATATCGAGGAGGCATTATAATGTCCAAATTGAGAGTGGCTTTTTTTGATTTTGCCTGTTGTGAAGGCTGCCAGTTACAAATCTACAACATGGAAGAGGAAATCCTAGATTTACTGGAGCTTGTCGAGCCAGTCGAGTGGCGGGAAGCTATGTCAGACCAGAGCGATGATTATGACGTCGCGATTATTGAGGGTTCGATCACACGTATCGAGGATGAACAACGCATCAAAGCGATTCGCGAGAATGCGAAGATACTCATTGCGCTCGGATCGTGCGCGACGACCGGAGGAGTCAATAAACTCAAGAACAATTTCGAGATGCAGGATGTCAGGGAATGCGTCTACGGGAAAGACGCCAATATGCCGCATCTCGACACATATCCGACAAAAGCCGTAAACGAGGTTGTCAAAGTGGACTATATGATTCACGGATGTCCGACGAATATAAAAGAGTTCTCGTATATAGTGCGCTGTCTGGCACTCGGCAAAGAACCGAATATCCCCAATTACCCCGTATGCGTTGAGTGCAAGATGAATGAGAATGCCTGCCGCTTCGAGTATGACGAGATTTGTCTGGGCCCGATTACCCGGGCTGGTTGCGATGCGAAGTGCCCGTCGAGTGGGATGTGGTGTTTCGGTTGCCGTGGATTCGTTGATAAACCCAATGTAAATGCCGCTAAGGATGTAATGGCCGAGTATGGAAAGACGCTCGATGACCTGAGCGGCAAGATGTTGCTTTTCGGAAGTAAACAGGAGTACTGATGTCTAAAACTGTTAATGTAAGCGTTAATCACGTAACACGGGTCGAGGGGCATGGAAATATCCGGCTTCGGGCGAGTGATGGTAAAATAGAGCACGTCGCGTGGCAAATACCGGAAGCCCCCCGCTTCTTCGAGGCCATGGTGCGCGGGCGGAGCTTCGAGGATATTCAGACCATCGTCAGCCGAATTTGCGGCATCTGTTCGGTAACACACTCGATGGCTGCGATCAAGGGTATTGAAGATGCTATGGGCATTGAGGTCTCCGAGCAAACAGACAAGCTGCGCATTCTTTGCCATTACGGCGAACAGATAGAGAGCCATAGCCTGCACGTCGGGTACCTTGTGGCCCCGGACCTTCTGGGCCAGAAATCGGTCATACCTCTGGTCGAATCGCACCCGCACGTTATCAAAACGGTAATTCGTCTTCATCGCCTCGGCAATACATGGATGGAAATCATCGGCGGGCGAATGACGCATCCGATTACGCTCAAGCCAGGTGGCTTTACAACTATCCCTTCCGAGAAGAAACTCCTCGAACTAAAGAAGGCAATCGAAGATGCTGTTCCGGATTTAAAGATACTCGTGGAGGTAGTCCTGAGCCTTGTAGATAAATTTCCCGCCTTCGAACGAGACACGGAATATATCGCTCTGAAGTATCCGGATTATTACACATTTTACCACGGTCATATCGCCAGCACGGACACGGACGAAAAAGTTCCTGTCCAGCAATTCGAGCGTGTTGTCAACGAATATATTTCGCCGCAGTCCACGGCCAAATGGTGTAAATGGCATCGTGATTCTTATGCAGTGGGCTCGCTGGCCCGTTTCAATCTGAACGCCGAGCAGCTTTTGCCAATGGCGGCCGAAACAGCAAAACAGTTCGGCCTGAAAAAAGGTGCCTGCAATCCGTATCTTAACAATGTGGCACAGGTTGTTGAATGTGCCCAGGTGGTCGAGCACAGCCTGCAACTCATCGATGAACTGCTCACAAAAGGATTGAAGGCCGAGCCGGTGAAGGTCGAGCCAAAGGCCGGCGAAGGTGTCGGATGCGTCGAAGCGCCGCGCGGTATCCTCTTCCATCGCTATGAGTTCGATGAGAAAGGACTCTGTACGAAGGCGAACATCTGCATACCAACCGGGCAGAACCATGCGAATATCCAAAAGGACTTCGAAGCCTTCGCACCGCAGATTATAGATCGGGATCAGGACGAGATTCGCCTGCTTCTGGAAATGCTGGTTCGTTCGTACGATCCGTGCATATCATGTTCGACTCACTTTTTGAACGTCGAGTTCGTATAAACTGATTGTGTTCTAATGAAGCCGACACTCATCATCTGTCTTGGCAATCCTTTGATGCGGGACGAAGGGATCGGAATTCGTCTGGCTTCGGAGCTTTTAGCTCATCTTGCCGATGACTCCGATGTCGAAGTTATGGATCTGGGAACGGGGGGACTTTCCGTAATGCATGCTATCGAGGGGCGAGAGAAAATCGTATTTGTCGATTGTGCTATTATGGGGCAATCTCCCGGTCTGATGTGCCGTTTCACACCAGAGCAGGTACGTTCGAATAAAGTGCGTATGCGTTACTCTTTACATGAGGGAGATTTGCTCAATACCCTTGAGTTGTCGCGCCGTCTGGGTGAGTGCCCTGATGATATAGTAATCTTCGGCATCGAGCCAAAGGAAATTGCAGATGGCGAAGGCCTGACGAACGAATTGGAAAACAATATCCGGCAATACGTTCAAACCATCCTACAGGAAACAGGTTTCTCAACTTAGCAGCATTACGGCAAAAACTTCTTCGTCGCCGCAAGCTTCTCGGGTAGGTAGTGTTCGATTACGTAGTTGAGGTCGTGTACAGCAAAGGCCTGCTGTTCGGCCCTGACGCCCATTTCAAGTAATTGTTTGATCGAATCCTGCCAGGCTTTGTAATGCTGCACAAAGGGATCGTTCTTGAGGGCATCTTTGGCACGTTTGATATCGACTTCTTTGAGCGGGTGCGTGGGCAGCTTGTAGTCGATGATGTCCTGCGGCGTGACGCCGAGAAACGTGGCGTTGGGTGCGCAGAAGTATCGGTTGATATGTGCGGCGTTGCCCGAGCCGACCTTCAGCGTGCGGTAGATATTAAACATGCCGTACGGATCGCAGTCCACGAAGGCGTAAACCGGCAGCTTTAACTCGTCGGCGAGCCGCCGGATAAAACGCCGGCAGGCACGCGTGGGCACACCGCCCATGGAGACGAGAATGCAATTGGCCTTGCGCCAGTAGTTGTGCTTGACAAGGCGTTGAAACATACCCGCGGTCTCAATAGCGAGCACGAATTTGGCTTTAGTTTCGAACTTCAGATGTTCTATGGAAATCGGAATCGAGTATGCGCCCGAGCCGAATTTCGTGCAGTCGATGCGCAACGGCTTGTTCGTGTCCGAGTCCCGGTCTATTACGATGAGCTTGCCGGCGACCTCGCCGCCCTTCTCTTCCGGAATGAATCCGAGCTGCTCACGATTGACCTGGAACAACGCTTCTATGTCGTCTATAACCGTGTCCGACTCAGGCTGCTCATCGAAGCGTGCATCTTGCCAGTTCTTGGAAACGTAGTATGCCTCTCGCTTGGTCATAATTTCGTCGTCTTCGACCAGGGTTTTGGCCTGGGACATCATCCGCAACGTCTGAGCAAACGTCTTGACCGTACCGACCGTGAGTGTCCGGACCTTCTTTTTGCCTTTGAGCTGGAGAAAGCCCTGCTTTGGATGGTACTTCACATTGCTCAAACTACGCAGGGGGAACGCTAATGTGGGTTTTGATCTTCGCTGAATTTTTGTGCGAACCGAAGTGGCCGTGTCCTTAATTTGCTGTGCAATCTTACTCATGAGCGGCTCCTTTCAAGGACATCTGTCAATTGTTTCACAATGGTTGTCTCCTGTCGCTCGGACAGATCCAGCATTTCCCGCAACGCAATGGCAATATGGGGAATGTACTGCTCGATGTAAGCTTTCTTCTTTTGGGATTCGGCCGCCTTACGCCGGCGACGGATGAATACCGCCAATCGCCGCCCACACTCTTGCAGAGCAAGCCGAGTCTCTTTGATGATCTCGGGATAATGAGCTACGGCCTCCTTACTTTCCGACGTAAAGGGAACCCATACCGAGGCCATGTGAACGATGATGATGAGTGGCCCGGATGGCAGCGCGCCGGCAGACTGCGACAGCGCGTAGTTGCGCCAGGCCGTGTTGAGCGCCGAGCGTGTCATCGCACATGCCGACTGCTGGTATAACAAGGGCACGCGATTGGCGTATCGCAGCACGCGGGCGAGCCCTTCAACCGGCAGGGAACCGCCGTACGCAAGCCCCGCCTCTATTTGGAAGGGATTGCCTCGGTAGACTGCGGGCGGCCGGGTGACCGAAGTGTAGAAATCGGCTTCGATCTGCTTCTTCAAGCCGGTCAGAATCAACGTCTCACCGATCGGGCTGAGGCAGTCCGTGCGCGGATTCATTATCTTAGTCTGATTGATTGCTTTGAACAGGTTGTCGGCCTCCTGCCGGGCGATACGTGTCGGCCGGGATCGCTCGGATACCTTCGCTTTCTCACAAATCGCTTTTGCTACCTGGCTACTGACACGGGAAAACTCGGAATGGAGAAATGACTGAAGAGTGCGTGCCTTTGTGTCGTGGAGCATCTTTATGAGTACACCGAGTTCCACGCCGTATGGATGCGGCTTGATTTCTCTGGTTTGAACGGGCAAATCCTTAGATGCCCGGTTGTATGTCTTTGTCTCGCCGTCCGGCGTGACGAAGTGAAGTAAAACATGAGGGTTGGCGATAGCGGTCTGTTCAAGATACTCCTCCACCGACTGCCGGCCCTTCTGAAACTTGGCCTCCAACTCTATCTCGACCTTGGTGCCCCGTTGGACCGGCCACTCAACGGTTTCATCCACAATAATGCGAGGCTCATTCCTCTTGGTATCAATCTCAAGTTCGTAGTAATGTGCCGGTTTGTTGCGCGAGGTCTTCGACGTGATGGATATGGGCTTGCCCGTGGTGAGCTGGCCGTACATGCCGGCGGCGGATATTCCTATGCCCTGCTGCCCTCGCGACATCTTGAGCCGGTGAAACTTCGATCCGTAAAGAAGCTTGGCGAAAATCCTGGGGATCTGCTTTTTGAGTATGCCCGGCCCGTTGTCTTCGATGGTCACTCGAAAGCGATCCTCTTCCTTGTCGGGCGCGATGATCACCTTCACATCCGGCAATATCCCCCCTTCTTCACACGCATCCAGGGAGTTGTCGACTCCCTCTTTGATGGTTGTCAGCAGGGCCTTGCGAGGATTATCGAAACCAAGAAGATGGCGGTTCTTTGTGAAGAACTCCGCGACTGATATCTCACGTTGCCGCAGCGCCATTTCTTCGGCAGTGGAGTGGCGAGGAACATCTTTCTTAGAAGTTTCTTTCTTAGGAGCTTCTTCGGCCGCCTTATCGGTTACTTTCACCGGTTTAGATTTGGTCTTCTTTGTTACACTATGCTTCTTCTTTTTTTTCTTCACCATCTTTTTGGTAGTTTTGGCTTTTGACTTTGCCAACTTCTTCCTTGCTTTTCCCATAGACTCGGCTCCTTCGTCATACGTTGGATCGGGCCGGACGGTCTCGTCACATGTCGAACAATAGGCATGTGTAAACCGTCCCATTTCTATAACACCTGAAGATAGCAAACAGGAGCGTCTATGTCAAGTTTGCACTACTTGCCGATAGCATTTCTGAAATTGTTACTTATTACGTAAAGTAATATTCGTAACTTTCCTGCTACCGGTAGACTCGTTATCAGCCATTAATCTAAAAGTATGTTTTTAATATTCATGGGAAAATAAATCGTTTGCAGTTCTGTTGATATAACCGTAGCATTGTGAATGATACAATTGTTTATGAGTATGGGGAGTTTATGAAAGGAGATAAGTCCTATGACTTGTGAAGACAAACCTCAAGTTGAAGAGCCAAAAGAGAGAACGCCCGAAGAGGAGCGGGAAATATCATCGAAAGAAGCCAAAGGAGCATCGGCAGGAGATGAAGATGGTTAGGAGTAAATAGGAAGAAACACCGCAATTCATCAAAATATCTTAACAACGATCATTCTAAGCCGTTTGTCACCGGCATTCTAACGTGATAATTGCTGCGAATGTAAAAGCTCCCGACCTTGCTTATTCAGGGATTATTTTATGGCGCGTAGAAAAAAAACGAAGGCGAAAAAAGCAGGCAGGATTAAGCCAACCTTTATTTGCGGTATTCTACTTTCCGCAATTGGCATTCTTTTTATTATTATTTCGCTGCTGCCTGCGAGTGTGGGTACAGCGGGACGATTCCTGCATGAGCGGTTTCTAATGGTGGTATTTGGGAGGGCATCAGTTCCGGCAGGTGTGTACTGCATGGGGCTCGGATTTGTGCTGCTTATAGTCAGGAAAAAAGTGAAGTACTTAGCTGCTCTTACATGCCTGTTCATTCCTGTATTGGTGGTTACCGATGCCTTATTTTCAACGACGCAAGAGACACAAACCGGTGCCGTAGTTGTGCATGGTGCCTATCTCGGGTGCGTTGTACGATCAACGACAACGAACTATATCGGCAGCGCAGGACTGGTCTTGCTTTGTTGTGCTTTTTCGCTTTGCGGAATCATTCTTTTAACTCCAAAGCAAATCCTGACCGGTATACTGCATCGGTTGATCGCTTATTTGAAACCGAAGAAGTCATCTCTACCTCGGGACGCCGCAGAGAAGACAGTTGCCAAGGTTGGAGTACCAACTTCGGCGTCCAGAGAAACATTGCCGCAATCAGCGACCGAAGCAAAGCCGGCCCAACTCAAGCTGGAACTGTATAATCGCGAATTCGTAAAAATCCCCAGCGGTCTTTTCGAAGAACATACGGCCTTCAACACTTCGTTGCCGGTCGGCACCAGGCGGCAGGAGATTATCGATGCGTTTGCATCGGTTAATATAGCGGTTGACATTGGTGAGATAAGGCGGGGGCCATCCTTCGAACAATACGAAATCATTCCCGGCATAGCAGTAAAAGCCGCCCAGATAAGAAGCCGTGTCGAGGACGTTTCGCTCCGCATCAAGCAGAAGGTGCATATCAGCAAAAAGTCAGGCGGTTTATTGGCGATTGAAGTGCCGCTTGCAGAGCGGCAGACGGTTCCATATGGTTTTCTGCTCGAAAATACAGATGATGATGATATGGAAATTCCTATCGCAGTCGGAGTGGATGCCTGCTTTGAGCCTTTTAGTGTCGATCTCGTGGAACTGCCGCACTTATTGATTGCCGGCACCACCGGCTCTGGAAAAAGCATCTTTCTCAAGACCCTTATTGCTTCGATTATGTATCACCTTACTCCCGATGAAGTGCGGCTGGTGCTTATCGATCCCAAGAGGGTGGAATTCGGCATATTTTCATCATCGCTGTTTTGTGCCTGTGATATCATTACCGATTTTGAAAAAGTCCCTCCTGTCTTCGAGGCGCTTGTTTCGGAAATGGAGGCACGTTATGAATTGCTGGAGAGTGCGGGCGTTTCCGGTATCCGGCAATATAACGCCGGAGTAGAGCCGCAGCTCCGACGACCATATATTGTTGTAGTGGTAGATGAATTTGCCGATCTGCTAATGCAGAATGTCGAGGGCTTCGAAGATGCTATCATCCGCCTTGCTCAAAAGGCCCGTGCCAGCGGTATTCATCTGGTCATGGCAACTCAACGGCCGTCGGCGGATGTCATCAGGGGACTTCTTAAAACCAATATTCCGGGTCGTATCGCTTTGACCGTATCTTCTCAGGTCGATTCGAAAATCATTCTGGATACTACAGGCGCCGAAAGCCTCACCGGAAAGGGAGACCTCATCTGTATCTGCCCCGCCTTCCGTGACGGGATAAGATTGCAGGGCGCCTATATCAGCAACGAAGAGATACGTAAGATCATTGACGTAAAATCATGATACAGATTTGTACAGTTGAGCGTAGGTACAAGGTTTCAGTCCCAATCGCCGGGCATGAGTAAAAGTCAGCTCAAGCATTTTCATATCCGGATCGAACTTCTTCAGGGACCATGGATGCCAGATCAGTGAGACGAATGATTTACCTGTCTCCATTGCTCTGTCCAGAAAGACCCTGTTGATTTCGAATTCATCCTTTGGAGTTTTGCAGAAACCGCCTGCTATCGCTTCCGGGAAAGGCGAAGGCCACAATGTGAGCCTCCTCGGTCCCCACTCGTTATGGTCTTTGAGAAGATTTTCATGCCAACCGTGGCCGGGCAGCTCCCATATTTCAGGAAAGCCCTCTTCGTTATAGTTAAACGGTTCTCTCAATAATGCCGGGAGTGAATAGTCCGGTCCCCAGAGAAGGCTGCTGACATATTGAATGTCTGCTTCCTGAAGCAATTCCAACACCGGCCGTTCACCTATCAGTGCATTGTC
>JBARRE010000280.1:0-1893 GCA_049644065.1 Sedimentisphaerales bacterium
GGGTATCGAACTGGTAAAACAAACAGGTGCCGTCAAAAGCATGGTTAGCGTTCTGGTTTCCAGCGATAGTAAATAACTTCAAACTTTTGCCGGAGTACTCGGGAACCTGTCATGCCAGGATAAATCCCCGCCGTCTGTGTGTCTCAATGCCAACCAATACAAACGGGGCTTATATCTAATCGAATGGTATAAGCCCCGATTTCATACCAATCCTGATGTCGTTTCAGAAAAAGATGCGGCTATTCGGCAATTATTTTATCGATCCAGCCTTATATCGTCAAAGTACATCTTGCCTGCTCCGCCCGGCGTCGTTAGATTACCCCGGATTCCGAGACCAACCATGATCCTGTCAATGTCGACCAAATTGATGCCCTGATCTGCAAAGACCTGCAGAGGAATTACCCACTTTGTCCAGGCGCCGATCTGTGCCGCGGCCGGATCATCGTAGGTCACGACTGCGGGCGTGCCCGTTCTATTAGCTACCGCCACATACAACGGCTCGGCAGCATTGCTCGAAACACCACGGAACCAAAGTGACAATTCCTTAACGCCTTCATCAGTCCAGTCACGCGCTTCGCTCAATGTAAACTCTACTTCCGAATACATCGAGAAGCCCTGCTTATTGTTGTCATAGAGCATCGGCATGGATTCGCCGCCGCCATGGACAATGCTTTCCTCGCAATAAGAGGCAGTGGTCTCGTCGCCTACAGCGGCACCGGTTCCGTTACCGGCAAAGTATGGTTCAGTGCCGGGGGTGCCGTAGCCCAACCCGTCATGCCAGGCATACCATATCTGATTATCGCCGGCATCGTAATCCTCAAAATCGTCCACCGAAATGAAGTCTGCCGTCGTGAAACTCCAGAGCGGGCCTTTCGATAGATTGCCAAGACTATCGACTTCATCTACACGCCAGTAGTAAGTCGTATTCGAGGCAAGCTTGCCGGGATCGTAGCTCTCGGAACCAAGAGCCCTGCCGCCCTTATACTCCGCCGAATCTGTCGTGGCGCTGCGTACGGCATCTTTATCCGTACCGAAGTACACCTCGTGCGAAGCGGCATTATCCGCCGAAGTCCAGCTAAGAGCAGTCGTCATCTTAACATACACGGCGCCGTTAGCGGGATTCAGACTCCCGACGGCTCCCGGGGTCGTAAAGCTCCAGACATCGCCTTTATAAGTGGCGACTCCATCGAATTCATCGATCCGCCAGTAGTAAACCTTTGCCAAATCAAGCGGTCCCGGGCTATAGGTCGTAACACCCAGTGATAATCCTCCGGTGGCATTGTTTATATCTTCGAAATCGTCGCCCAAAAATACCGTATGCAATTTCGCTCCGAAACCTGCCGTCCAGCTTAAAGCCGCATCCGGCTCTACGAATTCGGTGCCGTCAGCGGGACCGGGATTATAAGCAGTCCTGGGTGGAATCGAAAAGCTCCAGATATCGCCCTTCCACGGACTGTTCGGTTCGGCCTCGTTTACTTCATCGATTCGCCAGTAATAAGTCGTACCGGGAACAAGACCGTCGGGATAAGCATATCCCGGAAAGCCGGCAACATAAAAAAGTAAGTCCTGATTACCCCGGAACGTATCGGCGGCGCCGTTGTCCACATCGTCGAAATTATCGCCCAGATATACATCGTGCGAGACGGCGAAATCTCCAGGCGCCCAGCCAAGCGTTACCCATATATCCATGTGGAGTGCACCATCGGCCGGACTCGGGCCCAGGGCGTACGGATATCCCTCGCCGCCTTCCATTATTGACTGAATCTCGACCTGCATCAGCGCCCCGTCGTAGATGCGTGCATCGTCCAGCAAACCGACAAGAAGATGAGTGGGCGGAATTACATCTCTTCCCGCACCCAGAAGCAGGCGTCCGGTGCTGGTTTCTATCGAGCC
>JBARRE010000281.1:0-19190 GCA_049644065.1 Sedimentisphaerales bacterium
CGCTAAACAAGACTGCGACTGACACTACTGATGCCAAAATCATTTTTTTAATAGCAATCATTTTTTTGTCTCCCTTAGAAGTCCAACAATGCTTATATGGTTTCCGCATAGCATCCCGGGTTTCTCGCCATTCTGAAAATAATGATACAACCACCTTGACCTTAAATAATACAATGAGACTTTGATCTGTCAAGAGAAAAAATAACAGCCAAACAGGTGAAAACTAGGAACAGTGGCGTTGATGAAAAAGTCACATTGTAACGGTTGAGATTGCCGCATGTGGCTGCGCCACACTCGCAATGACACGGAAATTAATGTTATGAATCCGCGTTATTGTCTCTTCTTGGCAGTGAGGAAGTCCACGGCTTTTTTAATGTTCTCGGCGGCTGGCGGATTATTTTGGTGGATTTTTTAATTTCATGTTGATGTGTTTTATTCCTGCTTCGAGGAATTCTTCGCCGAACGGCTCGAAACCCATTTTTCTGTAAAATCCTATCGCGGTAACCTGGGAGGATACATGAAAGTCGGTAATTGAATTTTTCCTGCCGTAGTCCATTAACGCCTGAATCATTTTTCGCCCGATGCCTTGCCGGCGGTAGTTTTGCAGTACGGCCATTCTTCCGATTTTCCCTTTATCGTCCATTCTTGCCGTTCCGACCGGGCGGCCTTTTGTGTCCGAGGCCAGAACGTGGAAGCAATCCGGATCCCGGCCATCGATTTCGATTCTCTCGGCGATGTTCTGTTCTTCTATGAACACCGCCCGCCGGACCGAATAAAGCTCGGTCTGCTTGTCGAACCAATTAACTATTGTTATATCGATATCATTCATGGCATCGGTCGAGCTATTGGTTTTCGAGGGCTTTGAGAATACTTTTTGCGCACTGTTCAGCGAGCAGTTCCGAGCCTTCCGGAAAAAAGTGAACGTTGCTTTCCCTTTGAATCTCTTTCAATCGCGGCAGGGCGAATGAGTATAAATCATTAATCGGAACTCCATGCTTTTTCATAACCTTTATGGCGGCACGGTTGTATATTACGGCATCTCCTTTGACGCGGATTTTAGTTCCGTCCGGCACGGGTGTGGTAGTTGCGAAAATCAATTTTGCGCCGGTCTTTTTAAGGCGTTTGACCATTTCATCGAGATTTTGCTCATATTGATCGAGGGGTATTTGCTGTTTGCCGGTTTCGACGGAGGTGTTCCGGCCGCGTGCATCGATGTATTTAAGATCGTGCAGGCCGTGATTAATATGAATAACGTCCCAGCGAGTGTCACCCAGCCATTCGTCTATCTTTTTGAGGCCGTAGGCGGTGTGCTGGGCGTTGCCTTCATTGTGGCTGACGACGGCGATGTCTTTAAGCCGCTCCTGCAGCGGTTCGAAATAGCCGATGGAGATGGAATCTCCGATGATCAGCACCTGCGGCAGGGGGGTCGGTTCGAATTTGGCGGTCCATGACCGGCCGGTAAGTTCGGCGTATATTACCTTAGCGATACTGTGTGCCCCTTCGGCGTTTGGGTGAATCAGGTCGGGGAACAACTCCGGCTTGTCACTCAACGGTGCGAACAGATCGATAACCGGGACGTTCTTTCTGTGGGCTATCAGGTTGATTAAAGGGATGACTTCATTTTTAATTATTGTGTCGGTGATTCCCCATCGTTCGCCATAAGCAGGTACCGGCTGACATATCCAGATACGCGGGCAACTGGGCAATTCGGAAAAGCGGTCGATCATATCTGCGTAGTCAGTTGGGAACTGGTCTTTATATTTCCAGTTTTGCGGTTTGGTGTCGTTTGTACCGAGCTTGATAATGACTATGTTGGGATTATAGGCCAGGGCATCCTTAAATGCCTGCTGGTTCCAGTAGGGCAGGTCACCTTTTTTGAGCAGGGTCGCGCCGCTGACGCCGAAATTTCGAACTTGCCATTCGTCACCGAGCATTCGACCTAACTGGACCGGGTAGCAGTCTTTGGTGCGGTTCCTGATCGAGGCGCCGTACGTGATGCTGTCGCCTATACATGCGGCGCGGATCGTTTCGCGGTAATTCTCCACGCTGATTGGTTTGCCGCTGTCGTAACTTGTGCAACTGAGCGTTGGCAGAGAAAAGATGATTAAGGCGGCGATGATTCTAATGGCATGTTTGCTCATAATGGTTACTGCTCCTTTCTTTGAGTTTTTAGTAATCTCAATATATTAGGCACTATTTTCTCAGAACACAAGAGTGGATTGATGTTAACGAGTCACAGGTTTTGGCGGTCACGTTCTTTGCCTGTTAGTCCGGTTCCGGGCTGTGCATGACAGCCGGTTCGCGATTGTCCGAAAGCAGCCGTCGAGCGAATCTGCCTACATCATCGGACATCAGGTACAGGCATGGAACTATAATAAGTGTGATGCTCGTGGCAAATAGAATACCGAAACCCAGGGAGATGGCCATGGGAATCATGAACCGTGCCTGTCGTGACGTCTCGAAGATCATAGGGGACAGCCCTCCGAAAGTCGTGAGCGTTGTCATTAGAATCGGGCGAAAGCGTCTGCCGCCGGCCTGATGGATCGCGTCGTAAGGCGAAACACCTTTTCGCCACTGCCGGTTTGCGTAATCGATTAGAATCAGCGAGTCATTGACGACCACTCCGCAGAGGGCGACGATACCCATCATACTCATCAGGCTCAGTGAATAGCCCATGATTATATGGCCCAGCACGGCTCCTACAATGCCGAACGGAATCGCAATCATCACGATAATCGGCTGGTAGTAGCTGCGGAACGGGACCGCCAGCAATGCGTAGATGGCAAACAGGGCAAGGAGCAGGCCGTTGAACAGGCTCGATGTACTTTCCATCATGTCCTGCTGACGTCCTTCCCAGCGATAGGATAGTCCTGAAAAACGCTTGGTGAGTTGCGGCAGCACCTCCGATTCGAGCGTAGCCTGTACCTGGCTGGTCTCTGACATCGGTTCGACGTTTGCCGTGACGGTTACGGTCCGCCGGCCGTTACGACGATTGATTGCAGTGTATGCGCGTCCCGGTTTGACCCGGGCGATTTGGGCGAGCGGCACATCGGTTCCCTGCGGCGTGCGAATGAGCAGTTCATCGAGGTCGTACTGACGCACGCGTTGCTCGCGGGGCAGCCGCACCTTGGCCCTGACTTCGTTGCGTCCTCGTTGCTGCCGGACCGCTTCGGCCCCGTAAAAGGCGTTTCGCAGTTGTCGGGCCAGCGTCTGCTGGGTCAATCCCAGGCTGTGGCCTTCGTCGGTCAGGCTGTAGTCCAGTTGTCGTTTGCCGGGCGTGTATCCGTCGTCGATGTCTTTTACATTCGGGAAGTCCGCCAGCATGACGGCCAGGGCTTCGCCGGCTCGATCCAACACGTCAATGTCACGGTGACTTAGTTCAATCGTCAGAGCCGCACCGCCGCCCGGCCCTCCTCTGTCCGCTTCGAATCGCAGACTTTCCAGGCCGGGGATCGAGCCGACGTTCTGCCGCCATGCCTGGGTCAACTCCGTCGTGCTGATCGGCCGGATATCGGGATCGGTCATATAAACCCTGACTTCGATTTCGTTCTCATCTATCAGAGCGAATATTCCCTCGACCAGATCCTCACCTCCGTTGGTTTTGGCCGTCTGCTCGGCTGCGGCAACCAACTGCCGGCTGACCTGCTCGGCCTTCGATATCGGTGAGCCGTAAGGCAACATGGCGGTCACAACAGACTCATCCGACTCGACCCGGGGCATAAGAATAATGCCGATACGGCCGCTGAGCACATAACCCAAAATGACAATAAGCATAGCTATACTAATCGCGACCGTGACCAGGCGAAAGCGGATGCATATATCCAGAAAAGGCATATACGCTTTTTTGATAAACCGATCCAAAGCCGTGCTGAGGAGATGCTGGAGCGTTCCCAGCAGCCCGACCCGGGTTTGCTTTTTGCCATGGGCCAGATGACAGGGAAGAATCAGGAGTGCCTCAACCCAGGAGATGGAGAAGACCGTAATGACCACAAAGGGGATCACCCGCCAGATTTTGCCCATGACTCCCGGGATGAAACAGAGCGGCAGAAAAGCAACAATGTTGGTCAGGATGCTGAAGGTCACCGGCAGCAGCACGTCTTTCGCGCCGGAAACTGCGGCTTGTAGGGAACTCATGCCCCGCTGGCGGTATTCGTAGATGTTTTCGCCGACCACGATGGCGTCGTCAACCACGATCCCCAATGCGACGATAAAGGCAAACATCGAGATCATATTAATCGTGACATCGAACATCGGCAGAAACAGAAAGCAGCCAAGAAACGAAATTGGAATTCCCATTGTGACCCAGAAGGCCAGTCGAAACTCCAGGAACAGACCGAGAAGCAGAACAACGAGCGTCAGCCCATAAAAAGCATTTTTCAAAAGCAATTCCAGACGCTGTCGGTATACCTCTGATCGATCCCGGTTGACGGCCCATTCGATGCCGGGCGGAAGGTCTCTTTCGATCTCGACCATTGCCGAACGCACGGCGTCGGCAACCCCGATGGGAGTCTGCTCACCCACACGGTAAATCTCGATGCCTACAGCTCGCTTTCCGTTATAGGTCGCGTAGCGGTCCCTTTCCTCGAACGTGTCTTTGATCTGTGCGACATCGCCGAGAAAAAGCACCGATCCTTCGGCTGTGGTGATCAATGGAATGGTTGCGAATTCCTTTGCCCAGTTGCGGCGTTCACTAACGCGCAGCAGGATATCCCCGCCCTGAGTTTCGAGGTTGCCGCCTGGAATCTCAATCGACGTCTGCCGGATGCGCTGGGCGATCCGGTCGAGCGTCAAACCGTATGTGCGAAGTACGTGCTGATCGATCTCGACGGCCACCTCATACCTGCGCGCGCCTCGCAGATCGACCTGTGTAATCTGAGGGTCCTGCAGCAGACGGTCCCGGACCTGTTCGGCGAGTTCACGCAGAATCCATTCGCTTGTGTCCCCGTAGAGCTGGATTCGCAGCACTTCGCGACGCATAATCAGTTGGCTTACCTCCGGCTCCTCGGCATCTAACGGGAATGTAACGATTCGATCGACCTGCTGTTTGATGTCCTGATATATCCGCTGATCATCGGCTCCTTCTTCAAGTTCCGCTCTGACCATGCCCATACTCTCGCCTGCCATAGAAGTAATTTCCTTGATCCCGTCCAAACCGCGAATGGCCTCTTCTATCACCAGGATAATGCCCTGCTCGACCTCTTCCGGGCTCGAACCCGGGTAGGCAACCTGGATCGTGACCATATTCAAGTCGAACTCGGGAAACACCTCCTGCTTGATACGAAGCGCCATCAGGAAGCCGCCGACTAAAAAGATGAGCATCAGCAGGTTGGGCGTTATACGATTGCCGGTCATCCAGGCTATAAGTCCGCGTCCTTTAGTACGGTCATGGTCATGTGTTTCGTTGGCCATCAGCGACCTCCCTTTTGAAGGGCGGCCTGATTATCCTGGGCTATTTGCTCTCCGGATGGAGCCACTCTCAGAGGCATGCCGGGCACCGGTGCGGCTATGTCGGTTAGAACAAGTTGTTCGTTCTCGGCCAGGCCTTCGGTCACATAAACGCGGTCGGGCCCACGGAAAGCAATCTGTATGGGCCGAACCTCAAGCCGGCCGGCATCGTCCATGATCCAGACGGCTGTGTCGTTTTCGCGAAGGTGGGGTGCCTGTATGGGAAACCCGGAACTCAATGTTCGTCCCTGAATCTCTGCCGAGACATACGAGCCCATCAGGAGCTGGGGCAGGTCGCGGTTCTCGGGTTTAAGGCAATACGGATCATCCACGGCTACCAGCAGACGCGTCAGCCGGCCCTGCGTTTCTAATTCTCCCGCCAGACACAGCACCCGGCCCTTGCGGAACCGACCCGCACCCCATGCGAGTGTGTTGTAAATTTTCACACTCGATCCGGAATCACCGTTTTTTCGTGGTATGGTAAGCCACTTGAGTTTATCTGCCCAGACTTTTACCTCGATCCAGGCCTCGTCGGTCCCGATCAATGTCACCAGACTCGTGCTGAGCGAGACCGTGGCTCCAAGGTCGATAAGCTTTTCTCGAATAATTGCGTTAAATGGCACCTTGATTTCACATCGAGACAGATCAAGTTCGGCTTTCTTCAAGGCCGCCAGTGCAGAGGCTTGGGCCGCCTCGGCCGAAGCCAATTGTGGTTCTCGCAGCACCAGCTCCCGGTCTTCTTCGCTTATCACTTCGCCCAGCAACTCGTACTCCTGTTGGGCGACGGCCTGGTTGCCCTGTTCCACTTTAAAATCTTTTTCGGCTCTGGCAACGTCGTATTGTCGTTGTTGGGCAAGAATTTCATAGTCCCGGTGATCAATCCGCATGAGGTTCTGCCCGACCTTGACTATACCGCCCGGGACCACATCGGGAGAGAGCTCGACGATTTGCCCTGTTACCTGAGGTCGCAACGAAACCTGTTGGGCCGGCATGACAATTCCGTCGGCAATTACCGTTGTCTCGCAGTCGTCTTTCCTGATCGGAGTAACCTGAACGAGTTTAGCCTGGGCCGGGGGCTTCTTACGCCCGGCACGTGGGCTGGTCCGGATCTGGTAACGATAAAGAACAATCGCTCCGCCGATAATCGCCAGAGACAGCACAATCTTGATGGTCCCGCTAATAAGCTCGCGCAGTATCCGGCGGGGCTTCTCAGGCCGGTTTTGCTTAACACGTTTAGTCGTTGTCATAATAAGTCCTATTTATTTTTAATAATAGTAGCCGAATATGTTGTGACTTCTGTTGTGTTATGAGTTCGAGAGGTCGCGGGCTGTGTAAGATCGAATGGGCCGGCAATCGACCGGTATAGATCGATCCGGTACCCAATGAGAGCACGTTGGGCTGTGACCACGTTACGCTCCAACGCCTGCAGAGACTGCAACGATTCAAGTACGCGGATATAATCGGTTTGCCCTTTTATATAGCGTTCACGATTGTGCTGATAAGTTTCCCGTGCCAGCCCAAGTTGGAGATTGAGGCTCTCAAGAAGCTGCTTCTGCTGACGTTCCTGTGTTAAAGCCGCTTCGATGTCCCATAAAGCATCCAGAATCGTTTGGCCCCAGATGTGGACGCGTTCCTGGACAACGGCCTGTTGGCGCTGCACTTCCGCTTTCCGCCGGTTCCCGTCGAAGAGCGGCTGGATGGCATTGGCGGCCAGATTGGCCAGCCAGTCATCGAATAGATCATGCACCGACACGGCCGATGAATCCACGCTCGCTGCAATGCTGATACGTGGGTACTGTTCCGCAACAGCGGCGGCAAGACGTTGATCCGCAGCCTGCAACTGCCGGAAGTCCCGCCGGACATCGGGTCGGCGCCAAAGGACATCGGCAGGGACACCAAGGCTGGGCATGGGCGGTAAATCCGGAAGGGCAATAGAAGTTTTTTGCCAGGTAAGCTCAGGCTGGTTTCCAACCAGGACCGAGAGCTGGTATTGAAGTAATTCTTCTGCCTCTTCAACTACGATTAATAAAGCTTCGGTCGAGGCGACCAATTGACGTTGCCGGAGCACATCCGCTGCCGAAGCCGCGCCTTTTCTGAATTTAACGGTCACGATTTCGAGCACCTGCCGGTTGGTCTCAATTTGTTCGGCGGCGATTTGAATCAGGGCTTTAACCTCGGCCAGTTGATACCACGTGTTGGTAATCGAAGCAGTCACTGTGATTGCCGCGGTGTTCACGGCATCACGCTGTGCCTGGACGTCGAGCCATGCCGCTTTTTGTGAGGACTTGAGCCGAGACCACAGGTCAACTTCATAGCCGGCGGCAATGCCGAGCGAATAGAGACTGCTATAGGTTATGATGTCCTGGTTTTCCTGGCGGCTTCGTCTGAAGCCGGCATCCAGCTCTGCCTGGGGCCAAAGGGCCGCTTCGCTTTTCTTTGCTACGGCCTGTGCCTGAGCCAGACGGTCCCATGCCGTCTCCAGATTAAAGTTGTTTGCCAGGGCCTGGTCGATAAGGGTATCGAGCTGGTCGTCTTCGAATGCTTGCCAGAAATTGTCGGGCAGCGGCTCTGTTCCCGTAGTGGAAAACGAATTCGGAATCTCCGTGGGCATGGTCGGATTTTTAACCGGATCCGAGCACCCCGCGGCCATTGCGATAATTGTCAGGACAAGAAGGACTAAAAGGAACTTTTTCATTTACCTTTCCTGAATAATCTAGTTATAGCATGTGGTAAGTCTTAAACATAATATTATAGCATAATTTATGGGAAAATTCAAATCCAAGTTCGGGCAGCTTCGTGTAATTATTCGTATAAGTTCGATTGAAGCGGTAGGGGGGACTCGGTAGGCGTTCATCGTTCTGCGTTCTGCGTTGGTTGTTGCTCGTGCTGCACTCGGCACGCTGAACGCAGCACAATTCTAACAATGCTGCCGGTTATGTTAACGGCGGGCCTGTCGGCGTCTATCGGCTTCTTTCAGAAGTTGTTTACGGATTCGAATCGAACCGGGGCAAATCTCGACAAGCTCGTCCTCCTGGATGTATTCCAGGGCCACCTCAAGACTCATTATTCTTGCCGGCCTGACTTTGGCGGCGTCGTCCTTGCCTGCGGCGCGTACGTTGGTAAGCTGTTTGCCTTTTGCCACATTTACAGTGATGTCCTTTTCCTTGCAGTGCTCTCCGACGACCTGTCCCTCGTATACTTTTTCGCCGGGCTCGACGAAAAATAAGCCCCGGTCGTATAAAGCGTCCAGAGCATAGGCGGTTACTTGCCCGGTAGTGGTCGCGACCATGACGCCGGCCTTTCGCTGAGGTATCGCTCCCCGCATCGGCTCGTATCTTTCGAACGTATGGTGCATAATCGCTCTGCCGCGAGTAGCGTTCAACACCCGGGCGTGAAGGCCGAAGAGGCCCCGCGACGGTATCTTAAACTCCATATGAATAAAATCGCTTGCTCCGCTCTTGGCGTCCATTTTGATTATTTCGCTTCGCCGGTCGCCCAGAAGGCTCATTACCGAGTTCTGGCAATCCAGCGGGCAATCCACGGCGAGTAATTCTATCGGTTCGTGGCGTCTGCCCTCGATGACTCTCAGGATGACGTTTGGCTTGCCCACACAAATCTCATAGCCTTCACGCCGCATGTTCTCAAGCAGAATCCCGAGATGCATCAGCCCTCTTCCCGAAACGTTGAATTCTTCGGGTGTCTGACCAGGTTCGACTCTCAGGGCGACATTCTGCTGAAGCTCCTTATCGAGTCTTTCGCCAATATGCCTGCTCGTAAGGTATTTTCCGTCTTTACCGGCAAAGGGCCCATCGTTAATCCGGAATGTCATTGTCATTGTCGGCTCGTCCACGGGAATAACGGCAAGTCTCGAAGGTTTATCCGCACAGGCGATAGTGTCGCCGATCTCGACGGGATCGAGCCCTGATATCGTACAGATGTCGCCGGCCTGGATGTTTGAAGCCCGTTTTCGGCCAAGACCGTAGAACTGATGGATATGCATGACCTCTTGCTGTGTATGCAGGCCTTCGGAGTCGATCACGGCGACTTTCTGGCCCTCGCTTATCTGTCCGGCAAAAACTCTGCCTATAGCTATCCGGCCGACGTAATCCGAATACTCCTGACTTGTCACCAGCATTTGCAGCGGAGCTTCATGGTCCGCCCGCGGCGAAGGAATTTTGTTTATGATGGTATCGAATATCACCTGCATATTGTCGGTTTTCGTATCAAGATCGGCCGTGGCCCACCCTTCCTTGGCCGAGGCGTATATCAGGGGAAAATCGAGCGATTTACTGTTGGCGTCGAGTTGAACGAGCAAATCGAATACTTCATTGACGACGTCATCCGGCCTGCTGTTTTCCCGGTCCACCTTGTTGACGACGACAATAAGTCGCAGGTTATGCTCGAGCGCCTTGGTAAGCACGAACCTTGTCTGGGGCATGGGCCCTTCGAATGCGTCGACCAGGAGCAGCACTCCATCCGCCATTTTCAAAACGCGTTCGACCTCGCCACCGAAATCGGCGTGTCCCGGCGTGTCGATCAAATTGATTTTGTATTCGTTGTCCTGTGAATCCGTGTAGTGGATGGCACAGTTTTTACTGAGGATTGTTATGCCTCGTTCCCGTTCGAGCGGATTCGAATCCATAATCAATCCGTGCTCGCCGCCGGCCAGCTTGTCGAGATCCTCGGTCCGAAACATCCCCGATTGGTATAGAAGCTGGTCGAGCAGCGTTGTTTTGCCGTGGTCTACGTGGGCAATTATCGCTACATTACGAACATAATCTGAATACATAATAAACTCTCTAAAAGAGACTCGAATATACGCTCAAGAATACTGCACGAGCAGGATAAATACAAGGCTCGACGAGCCGGTGATAAACAGGGTGATCAAAGTGGTTGTATAATTCCCTCTGCCTCTTATGTGTCCCGGGTTCCGGATATGATTGGTTCTTTGCACTGCTCGGCCAGATATTCGGCGGTCAAAGTCTCGATAAGCTCTTTGACGCTGATGATTTGCTCTACCCGGTAGGCATTGGCTCCGGCAAACGCAAATCCTCCGTCAAAGTTGCCGTACTTGGCATTGGTCAGGGCGCTTGCGATACAATACGGCGCTTTCCTGAAATTACAGCTCTTCAGGCACTTCCAGTGACACCTGAAAGTCTCTTTGATCCCGGCGGCCAGCCGGTCGAAAAATTTCCCCCCAATAGCTCTTCCCGGCAATCCGACGGGGCTGTCGATGATGATGATATTTTCCCTGCTACAATCGATATACGCCTGCTTGAACTCGCCGGACGCATCGCACTCATGAGTTGCGACAAACCTGGTTCCCATTTGCACGGCCTGAGCCCCCAGCTTCATGAATTTATGAATATCGGCGCCCGTATATATCCCTCCGGCGGCGATTACCGGGATGTTTCTGCCGCATCGCTGCTCGTATGGTTTTACCACTGCGATGACTTCCGGCAGAATCTTTTCCAGCGCATAGTCTGGATTATCGATATGCTCTTTTTTGAAGCCGAGGTGCCCTCCGGCCAGCGGGCCCTCAACGACCACCGCGTCGGGAACGTGAGAGTATCGCTTTTGCCAGGCCTTAAATACAATTTCCGCGGCCCGGGCGGAAGATACTATGGGAGCAAACCTTGTGGCCAGCCCGCTGAGCTTGTCGAGCGGCAGCGTTTTTGGCAGGCTTATCGGAAGGCCCGCGCCCAGAAAGAGAATATCGGCTCCTTCGTCCACGGCACATTGCACGAGATCGTCAAAGTTGGAAAGAGCCACCATTATGTTTACACCGATGATGCCATCGGTCCCGGCTTTTGCCTTTTGTATCTCTTTCTGCAGGACTCTTTTGTCTGCTGCTTTGGGATTCGTATCCCAGTCGGCTTCGGTGTGGCCGATTCCTGCCGTGGCTATAACGCCGATGCCGCCCGCAGTGGCCACGGCATGAGCCAGGCCCGACAGAGAGATGCCAATTCCCATTCCTCCCTGGATTATAGGCAGATTGATTTGCAGGTTCCCGATTTTCAGGGCGTGAAATTTATTGATATGCATTAACCTTTACTTTCAAAAGCACAAGTATAAAAATCCAAATGATTCGGAAGATAGGTCTTGAGGCAGATGCTGGACTATAAAGTGCGCTTTTGCTTCAAGGCTTCGCTACGCGATCATTACAATTCAAAATATTTTTTCACCGCTATTATATTGTTATCTGCTGCCGGAGCAAGGATATTGTTATATTATTGCCAAAAAAGCTTTCATTGCGTCTCATAGAGCTATTTCTTAGTATTTACCCATTCATAAAGTGTGGGTATTACTATTAAAGTCAATAAAGTGGAAGATACAAGTCCCCCGATTACGACAATGGCCAACGGTCTTTGCACTTCCGAGCCGGTACCGGTAGCTATGACCAGCGGCAGCAAGCCGAAAGCCGTCGTTATCGTAGTCATCAGGACAGGCCTTAGCTTTGAAGAACACCCGGCGATCACCGATTCCCGCAGTCCCAGACCTTGTGCCTTGAGATGCTCGAATCGTGATATCAAAACCAGACCGTCCGTCAGGGCGATTCCGAACAGGGCGATAAATCCGATTGACGACGGAATGCTGACGTTCTCTTTGAAAAGGGCAAGCGCAAAAACACCTCCGACTAAAGCTAACGGAATGTTGAGCATAATCAGCAGCACATTTTTGAATGAATTGAACAGGACGTAGAGCATCACAAGGACCAGAAACAAAGTGATAGGAACAACGATTAATAATCTCTTGTTTGCCGCCTGGTGCAATTCGAACTGTCCGCCCCATGCAAGCCTGTATCCGGCAGGGAGCGGAACCGCTTCGGCCACCTTTTCCTGAGCCTCCCGGACGAAGCCGCCGACATCTCTGCCGCGGACGTTGCATTGTATAGAGATAAATCGCCGCGTGTCTTCCCTGCTGATTTGCCGCAGGCCCGTAACGGTATTGACATCGGCGACTTCAGCGAGCTGGACGTTGTAGCCGGCAGGTGTGCGAATCAACAGGTTCTTTATCGACTCGATGTTCTTGCGATAGGCCTCGGCAAATCTGGCGGTAATGCCGAAGATCTTTTCATCCTCGAAAACCTTGCCGACTTCTTTGCCGGATATAGCACTGTGGATCGTATTCTGTATCTGATAGTTGCTAAGTCCATGTCGTGCTATCCGGCTGCGGTTCATGTCGATCTGTAGCTGTGTCTGACCGGCCACCTGCTCGGTCCGCAAATCGGCAACCCCCGGTATCTGCGAAAGAACGTTGTGGATCTCCGCGGCTTTCGCTTCGAGCGTCGCCATGTCGTGCCCGAAAAGTTTCGCTACGACCGCCGTACCGGCGCCGGCTACCAGGCCGTCGACTTCATGCTTAATCGGCTGGGAGAAACTCACTGCCACGCCGGGGTAGTCACAGATGCGACTGTCAATTTGAGCGACAAGCTCTTCCTGCGTCCTGGCATTTTTCCACTGCTTTTTGGATTTGAGGTTGACGGTCATACATGCATAATTCGTATGATGAATGTGAGGGCCGACTTCACCGTAACCGATGTCGGCGATGACCTGTTTTATTTCAGGGAAGTCCAGAATATCCTCTGCTATCTCTTCGGTGGTCGTGCTTATCTCTTTGAGAGATATGTTAGGATTCATATATGCCAGGACCTGAACGGTTCCTTCCTGAAGAGTCGGGACGAATTCTCGCCCCAGCCTGATGAAGACCACCGCCCCTAACGTCATCAATATTAGAATAACCGCAATAACCGCTGAACGTCTGCCGAGACAATGAGTCAGTATTGATTTGTAGCTATTGAGAATGGCCGGATGAACGCCCCTGGCTATGTTGTCTCGACCTCTTTCCTTATGCAGCAGGCGATAAAATACCGGAGCGATAAGTAACGCATAAATCAGCGAGCCCACCATAGTTGTCGAGACTGCGAACGCCAGGGGCCTGAACATCTTGCCCTCGACCTGGCCGAGTGTAAAGATGGGAATAAAAACAATAATGATAATCGAGACGGCAAAAAATATGGGCTTGCCAACTTCTCTGGCGGCGGCCAATATTATCTCTGTTGGCGTGTCCTGGTCGCCTTTAGCTGCGAACGTGGACTGGATTCTCTCGACCATTATTATCGTGGCGTCGACTATCATGCCCAGAGCGATCGCTATGCCGCCGAATGATATCAAATCGCCCGGCATTCCGTTGCGGTGCATTAAAACAAATGCGAACAGCGTGGAAAAGGGCAGCGAAAAGACTACAATCAAAGCATTACGAATATTCCCCAGAAAGACAAATGAAACGAGGCATACCAGAATAAGACCAAGTGAAAGTGCGCCCCTGACGGTGTTTATGCTGTTCCTTACCAGATCCGATTGATCGTAGTAGGGAACCACTTTTACGCCTTCAGGCAAGGTCTTGTTAATTTCCGCTATTCGTTCTTTCAGACGGCCGATCACCTCGAATGAGTTGGCCCCGTGAAGTTTGTAGACGCCGCCGACTACAACCTCTTTTTGCCCGTCCAGGCAGGCCACTCCCCGCCTGAACGCATTGCCGAACTCCACCATACCGATATCTCTAACGAAGACCGGGCTGCCCTCGTGGGCGCGTATTACGATGTTCTCAATATCCTCTATTGTGCCTACTAATCCAAGGCTTCGAACAATCAACTCTTCGTTGCCTCTCTCGATGATGCCTGCGCCCAAATTCAAGTTGTTCTTCTGCACGGCTTCGATAACATCGTCCAGCGTCAGATCGTATTCGAGCAGCCGGGCCGGATGCACTTTTATCTGATATTGCCGGACGTGGCCCCCTTGACTTATGACCTTGGCAACGCCTGAAACGGTTTGAATGTCACGCTTGACGATCCAGTCCTGGATGGTCCGCAGGTCTGTCGTGCTGTAGCCGTCCGCCTTAATGTAGTAAGACAGTATCTTACCCATTCCGCTTGCGATGGCGCCCATTTCCAGACCGTGAGGCATGTTCATTGTTTCAGGTATGCCCTCCTCGGCTTCCTTGATCCTCTCGGAAACGAGCTGGCGCGCCAGATAAATATCGATATCATCCTCGAAATAAATGTTTACGGTGGAAAGTCCGAGCGACGATATCGAGCGGATTTTCTTGACACCCGGCATACCTCTCATTGCCACTTCGACCGGGCGAGTGACGAACTGCTCGACCTCCTCGGCCGCCATCCCTTCCAGTTCGGCAAAGACCTGGACCAGATTGGGGCTGATGTCGGGAAAGGCGTCTATCGGCAGCTTTGAAAGGGAGAAAACTCCCGCTGCGCTAACGCCGACAAAGCACAAAACTATCAACAATTTGTTTCTAAGTGAAAACTGAATCAGTTTGGCAATCATACTGCTGGAACTCCAAATTTCTTAATGGCTGTGGCCGGCATGAGCGCCACCTGCACCCTTTTGTAGTTCGGCTTTGAGCCGGAAACTGTTTTTGGTGACTATTTGCTCGTCGGATCGAAGCCCCGAAACAATCTCGACACTTACATCGTTGGCTCGGCCAAGCGTTACCGTCCTGGGTTCAAAACCGTGGTCACTCTTTACAAAAACGGCCGGCTTGTCGTTGATATCCTGAATTACGTCCTTTGTGACGACGACTTTTGCCGTGACCTTGTCGACGAGCACCTCGGCGGTCACAAACGTACCGGGCCGAAGCATGCCGGAGGTATTGCTCAGCACGACTCTTGCAGGGGCGGTACGGGTTGTCTCTCCGACAATCGGGCCGACGTAGCTTATTATTCCTTCGACCTTGCCGATGGCAGAGCCCATATCGAGCTTAACCTGCTGGCCGGCTTTGACAAGCGGCAGGTCTTTCTGAAAAACGCTCAGATCGAGCCAGACGGTACTGAGGTCCGCCACGGTATAAGCGGAGGTTTCGCCGGTCAGTTTCTCACCGAGCGTAATATGCTTCTCGATCACGGTGGCATCAAAGGGAGTACGCAAAGGATACCAGGCAAGTTTCTCGTCCTGGGCGCCCGGATTTACCGCGACCGGTTGACTGCCTTGTGCGATACGTTCGGCGGCGCAGTCGGGGCAATTGGGATCGTCACAATCCTCCTCCTGAGCGCCGCCGGAAGTCTGTCCTTGAGCGAAGAGCTGGATGTCGTTGATATCCTCGGCGGTGAGGCCCAGTACGTATAAATTACGTTCTGAACCTTTGAGCTGGATCTGGCGGACCTGCTGGGCGCGTTGTGCTTCCAGCAAATTCCTTTTGGTTTCGAAAGCAATACTGTCACGCGTTGCAGCATACTTTGCATCGGCCTTTTTGTAGGCGTTCTCGGCGGCGAGGTAGTCTTTCTCGCTGGATATCTTTTTGTCGAAAAGTGATTTTTCCCGCTCGTAAGCGGATTTGGCCAGGACGAGTTCGGCGTATGATGAGACCAGCGTAGTGTGATTGGCATCCAGGGCCGCACCACTGACCTGTCGAATGGCCTCCAGTGACGGGAGAGATTTCAGAGTTTCCAGCAGCCCCATTGTGCTGTCGGATATCTGCCGGGCACGTGTAAGGTCCATTGAGCAGCAGCCAATCTCGGCCCAGTCGGTTAGGTAATCGACTTTCGCCTTGCCAAGCTCGGAACTCTCAAGCCATGCGAGAATTTCACCGGTCTTGACCTTTTTGCCGACATTCTTGAAAATCTGGCGAACGACGCCGCTCGCATTGGGTATAATGTGTGCCATGCGGTCGGTGTTGATCACAATTTGGCCGGGCACTCGCACATGGACGTCGATTTGTCCTGGGCCCGCTGTGCCAAGCTCTATTGCATACCTTTTAATCTCATCCTGTGTCAAATCAACGACTTGTTCATCGCCATGGTCGTGGTCTCCGATTGCATGCTGAGCTTCGGCAACGGCGTCGGCGCCCTTTGTAACGACGCGATCTCCTGACGACAGGCCGGAGAGGATCTGGACAAAGCCGCCGGCGCGACGTCCCGTCTCGACGGAACGTTCCTCGAATGTCTCGCCGGCCAACTGAACGAATACCACATAGTCATCACCTTCATCAACAATGGCGGACTCCGGAACGGCCAAAGATTGAGTATCCCCAGTTTGGCGATGCTGAGCCGTTTCAGTTTTAGTCGGAACCTTCCACTGCTGTTCTTTGAGAAAGCTTATTCCGTCGACCTGGCCGGCGGGGAGGGCTGCATGAATTTCCTCATGTGAGGCATAAACTTTGAAAGGCGGCAAAGAAATGATGTGGTCTTTGCCTTCGAGCGGAATTGCCAGCGAGACGTTCCAATCGCCCGGCTTTGGGAAAGTCAATTCGGGAATATATATGCCGTCTCTGGCGGGTTTAGGCTCGATATGTTTGATAGGAGCCGCCGATCCGAGACGCAGGATGAACGTCACTGGGCCGCTTTTGCGGGGTTCAAGCGTTAACAGGTCGGAGACATGGGTGACAAACGCCGCCGGTTCATTAACCGCTATCAAAGGGTGCTCAAGGAAGATTTCGAATCGTTCGTCCCAGACAGTGACTTGGGAGTTTTCATCGCCGTGTTGATGGACATTGTCGACAGAACCGCTGGCTTCGGCGGCATCGTGTGATCCGAAGTGCAGCTTGCCCGTATGCCAAAGAACGGCTCCGGCGATAATAACGAATATGAACAAGGCTATGCCAAGGTGATTTGCTTTTTGCACAGCGGTAGTATTATTTTGACGTCTTTTTTCGGACATTATGGAGTCCTCCTATTTATTTTCCTGAGCTGTTACTTCGAAAGATTTTTGTACGCTATCGAGGTCCCGGCCAATCAAACGTTCTACATCGGCCCTTGCTTTGTGATAGGCGGCTAAAGCTTCGATGTATCTCGCCCTGACTTCGAAAAAGGTTCTCTGGGCATCTAATACTACTAGATATTCGAACTTGCCCTCACGGTATCCCTGACTGGCGGCATCGAAGGCGCTTCTGGCAAGCGGCAATACATCGTTCTTAATGATAGTTATCTCGCTGAATGAGCTTGAGAGCTTCGTCGAAGCTTCGGCTAAGGCGGCCCGGAGGTCGGTTTCGACTGCTTTACGCTGCTCTTCGGTCTTTGCCAGCAGGTACATGGCCTCCTGGATATTTCCCTGATTTCTGTCAAACAGGGGTATGGGAATTGAAAGGCCTAAAATAAATGCCGAATCGTCCCCATCGTCGAAGTACTGAACGCCGCCGCCGAGTTTTATATCCGAAGTGGCTTTGGCTTTTTCCAGCTCCAGAGCGGCACGGCTTCTTTCTTTTTCTGCCGGCCAGCGGGCCATATCCGGATTCTGTGAAATCAGACCGGCCAGTTCCTCAAGGGAAGGGGCGGGCGACAGGTCGTAGAATCCACCCGAAACCTTTTCGAATGCGGGAATCGAACTGCCCCACGTGGCCGCCAATTGGTGACGTGCCGAAACCAGCTCTTTGCCGGCCCTTTCGAATTCGATCCGTGTATTTGATAAAGCGATTTTCGCCTTCGTCTCCTCGACGGGAGAGTCCTCCCCGGCCCTGACCCTCTCGGCAACGGCTGAGTAAGCCTTTTCGGACAAATCAACCAGCTCTTTCGAAAGGTTCAACTGCTCCTGTGCCGCCAACACATCGATAAAAGCCCTGGCCACTTCACTCATTACATCGAGGCGTTTGGACTTGAAATCCAATTCGGCAAGATCTTTTTCAAGAGCCGCCAACTGCGTTCGCTTGGAGCGTTTATCCGCGAGCTCTATCAACTGGCCGATCTGGATGCTGGTTCCAGAGGAATCGAAACCGGCCCGGCCGCCCGTGCCCCCGAATTCCTCGATTTCCAAATCGATTTTTGGATTCGGCAAGAGACCGGCCTGTAGTTTTCGTGCCTCGGCAGCCCTTATATCCAGGGAGAACACTTTGAGTTTGGGGTTGTTAATCAATGCAAGAGCAACAGCGTCACGCAAAGTGATGACGCCTGTGGGGTCATCCGATTGTGCGATCGGAGGAACGGTCGCATTTGTTTTTTCCGGCGAATATTCTGTTTGCTTTTCTTGTGTCGGTCCGTTTCTATCGAGTGGGCCGGCTTTGTTATTCTGATAACCGCAGCCGCAAAATACGATAGCCGATAAGATTATAAGCAATATAAAGTTTGTGTTTAACATATACGGAATTCCCCAAACATCAGTACAGAGTTTATTGATTCCAATTGGAGAAACGAAAACCGCCGACAAAAGGACCATAATAACCTGAGTCGAGACTTTCTTAGAGCAGATTAGGAATGATGTTGTAAGGCTACACTAACAGGATAATCGAGCGCAGGAAGCGATTTTCATCTGTAGCGGAGTAAAACCGGCGGGGAACAGCCGGTAGTATGAATGAGTCATTGGCAATTACTTCTGTTTCTAAAAGAGAAACAAGTGTATCCGGATTCGGCTTGACCGGCTTTAGTGGAAGTCGATAGTCGGTTGGGCCTATAAAAATCGGGATATCAATGCAGGGCTTGCAATGGGGACTTTCCAAATGTTCGTCATGTTCATGTTCCATCGAAGACGGATCGTCCTGTTCGATATGCGGGTGATTATGACAATGTTCATGAATGACCGGCTCCAACGCGACATTCCCATTTGCGCCTACGCAAAGTACATAATCTCCCGATATATTGCCCGCCATGAATACGTAAATGAGCAAAACAATGAGTATTGAAGTAGCTGTCGTCTTTTTCGATCTCATTTATGCGTTAATAAAATCCTAACCTCAATGGTTTTAATACGTTAGAGAAACTTTCGGCTTCTTACTATAAGTTCTTTAGTAATTATACTATACGA
>JBARRE010000282.1:0-3397 GCA_049644065.1 Sedimentisphaerales bacterium
AGGGCCGATTTTAGGCTAACCGGGAGTTCATCATCTTGCATCAACGTTGCTTCCGGATTGCCGATGCCAAGTGCTTTCGCCGTCTCGCTGCCTTTTTCATACCTGGTGAGCATCACTTCACCGTATAGAAACTTGTCGAGAAGGATACGTCCATTCAAAATGGATAGCAGGGGAGTGTCGCCATATTCGTCGAGCACAAACACAATGACGAGATTTCTTGAGAAGAAACCGGGGAACTCATATTGCTTTCTTTCAGTGTAGAAGACGTGCATTATTCTGGCAGGCCCGTTTTCACTGCTTGTTTGTCCCTTAAACATCCCTTGTTCGTCGATGGACAGTTCGAATTGAAAATCGAGTTCTTCGATTCCACCCTGACTGAGGAACGATCCACTACCCTCTCCTTCCCAGGTAAAAGGCGGCTCGACGTCCTGAGCCAGACAGGGCATCCCCATCATCACGGCTGCAACAAATGCCAGAATAAGTATTTTTGTCGAGTGCGTCATAATTTTTCTCCTAAATCTGAATTAATATTGAATAGGCATTAAACACTTAAATACCTATTATACATATTTCCGGTTTTTCAGCTACTGGCAGCCGGATCTCCAAACTAATTCATTTGACGGAGGGTAGCTGCCTGCAGGCGTTTCAAGTCGGCCAGGTCTGCCTCACTTTCAGCCTTACTACCTTGGGTACGGCCTTTCAGGTACTTCCATCGCCAATCCTCGACGTGTCCGTCGGCAAAGGAAAGATTGCAGCCGTGGCTGTGGCGATCGGCGGGTATATTTGACCAGGTATCCGCAGGTGCCGGATTAACCGTGAAGCTTGCATCATTAATGAATTCCTCGTGCTCGTCAAGGAACACGAATAATCTCGCCGGTTCCCGAATAGCTGCACACCTGTACAATACCGGCTGATCGGCTTGTGGTGCACCGAGATTGGCACTCATCGAATAACTCCGGGTGCGCTTCATGCCGAGTTCCACGCCGGCGACCGAGCGAACACGGGTTTTGTCGGCCGGGCAGCGATAGAGCTCCATGGTGCGGTTATAGTTGCCCTTGAAGAACGAGCCGTTCTCAATCCGTGTTGTGTCGGGATCGTGAGGCGCGCTGGAATCTCCAATCCAGGAGTTCGGAGTGCTCCGCCAAACACCAGTGATCGGTGCGGCTATGTTAAGAGGCACTTTGTCATCGTTGTCCTCTATATAAAGCTGCCAACACATTTGCAGTTGTTTGAGATTGTTGAGACAGGCGGTGCGTTTGCCCAGCTCCCTGACGCGGTTGAGGGCCGGCAGAAGTATGCCCATAAGAATGGCAATCACAGCAATAACCACCAGAAGTTCGATGAGTGTGAACGCCCCGTGACATCGCCAGTTATTCCGGTTTCCTCGCATTTCGCTTAAACTATTATATCTCCATTCTTTACCGGTAGTCTCAGCATTTCGATTTTTCTTGCGACCGGCCGTCAAAGAGCTGGATCACGCGTTCGGCCTTGGCGGCAATATGCTCATCATGGGTCACAACGATCAGGGTCTTGCCTTCACTGTGCAGGCGATCCAGAATGGCCAGGATATCCGCGCCACTGGCCGAATCGAGGTTGCCTGTGGGCTCATCCGCAAGGATAATCAGGGGATCGTTTCCCAGGGCCCGGGCAATCGCCACACGCTGCTGCTGACCTCCACTGAGTTCCGAGGGTCGATGATCCACGCGATCGGCCAATCCGACCAGACCGGCCAGTTCCAGAGCACGATCAGCGCTTTGCTGCTTGCTATAACCCTGGTAATACATGGGGATCTCGATGTTCTCAATCACATTCAATTGGGCGATCAGATTAAACGACTGGAATATAAAACCGATACGCGCGCCACGGATACTCGACAACTCATCGTCGTCCAGTTGGGCCACACTTTGTCCGCCCAGCAGGTAATCGCGCACCACCACCCAGGCGGCCGCCGCAATGCGGTCACGCGATTTCATCAATGTCCGCAGAATGTCCTGCTCTGAGATTGTCATCTTGAAAGTATAACGGTCAACGCATACGAATCCTGACATATATTTTGGGAAATTTAGGGCTTCCGCTCCGTAACACAGTCTGCCTGATTAGAAGTGCTACCTCTTGCCCTTGATCTCAGATCCTTTAATAACCAGTGTCGTCACACTTTCGGCTGGGAAACTATACCTGTTATTCTTCACCCCACGACTCACGGCCTGCAAATCATTCTTTTTAGATGTTTCATAAGCATCGAATATATTCGCCCCACCTTGCAATTCTACTTCCTCGCTCTCCGCTGCCGGATTCATCACCACCACCACTAATCTGCCTCCATCCGGACTCTTGCATCCCACTACCCGTAAAACCGTTGAATCATGCTCAACTTCGAACCGCCGATAGCCCGGCCGGATAAAGCGACTGAAATTCCCCATCGCCCACAACCGTTTGATCGGGACAATCTCCCGCTCTGATTCGTTCACATAAATCAGACCATCCCGGAAATTATACCGCGATACAGCTATCCAGTACTGCCACGAAGAAACTCCACCCCACACCAGATCATCCATAATCTCCCGCGTCATCCGCAGCGCCGAATCCATCCCATAATCCCGCCCGCCTTTCATCTCACACCATTCGGTCATCTGCAGCTTTTTTCCCGGATACTTCGCAAAAAAATACTCCGCAAACGCCTTCTTCCGCCCCAAATTCGCCCAATACGAATGTACGGCATAACTATCCATCCGCTCCCGCACATACTCATTGCCCAGCAGCTTCTCCAGATAGACCTGCGATCTCCTCCAGTCTTCCCCCACCGGCTCTGTCACTCTTTCCCAACTACCGTTTTCCGGCGCCTCCACCTCTACCGGCAATCTCCGCTTCTCTCCCTCCCGCAGTATAATCTCCACCAGCCGGACTACTTCCCCGGCCGAATAATGACACCCTTCCTGGCTATGCCCGTCCCAGTCCCACTGCGGTTCATTAATCGGGCTGATCCCTTTGACGGGGATTTTTTCCACTCGGATAAAGTGCTCGGTTATGTCCGCCAGGTACCGGGCAAATTCCTCGTACTTATCCTCCCGTAAATTAGATTTGTCCGCGCCCTGCCCGGCATACGCATCCCCCGATTTGGTCATCCGCCGTGGCGGACTGTTGGCAAATAAGACTACATTTTCCACTCCTGCTGCGCACGCCTGGCGCAAAATCCGCATCGCGTTTTTGTCTCTCTCCCAGTCATATTCTCCTTTTGCCGTTTCGAACGTTTCCGCCCGCCGCCAGGGATCTCCGATTTCCTCTCCCGATCCCGCTCCCACATTATAGCGATAGATCGACAATCCGATCCCTTTTTTGCCAAACAGCAGCTCTACGATTTCCTGCCGCTTGCTTTCTTCCCACCCACCGATAATTTGCG
>JBARRE010000283.1:0-5624 GCA_049644065.1 Sedimentisphaerales bacterium
CGACCACCGCGACGGGCAGGCCGTTCAACTTAGCTTTGGTTATTTTCGCTCCGGACGTAATCGCATCCAGTGCGCCGGCGTAATCCGTGTTATAAGCTTCCAGCTTGCCGTCCGGGCCGACGAGCAGAGTATTTGCCGCCCCGATCTTCTGCGCCAGCGGCTCGACATAGCCGCGACTTGCACGGACGTAAGCCAGGGCATTTTGTTTATGCGGGATTGTGATGCTGAAGCCGCGGAAGTTCAGCCACTTTCTTAGCAGGGCATGATGCAGAAACGAATCGAATTCCTGCCGGCCCCCTTCCACCCGCAGCGGCAGATAGAGCTTGTTCATTTGTTTGTCGCCGAAGCAAGCGTTGTGGATTGCCGGACTTAGCGAATGTCCGACCGGGTTGGCGATCACGCCGTAAAGCCTGGTTTCGGCATCTAAATAATCGTAGCGGTACAATTCCTTAAGGTCTCTGATTGTCAACTGGCCCGGTGCCGTGGCGTTTATCTCGTCGATACTTGCGAAGGTGACGAAGCAGCCGAGCTTCTTAGCGAGGATCCTGCTGATAAGGCCGCCGGCGCCCATGCAGAAGATGATTCGCTCGGCACTGGTCTGGTGCAGTAAATCAAAGGCGTCGAAGCAATCGTTGATGTGATTGGCGACATAAATAAGCTTGGGTATTGCAATCGGACATACATTTAAGATTTTGCGATACAATTTTCCGATATTGTCGAATTTTGTCTCGAAATTGTGTGCCGACAGGATCAGCCGGCCCCTTGAGCTTTGCGACAGCGCCAGCCTGATTTTTTCCTGGCCTTCGATGGAGAGGAAATTTTCGTACTCGAAGTCGATAAATTCCGCGCCGGCTTTCAGGGCGATCGCCAGGACATCCACTCGAAGCTTCTGCGGATAATCAATCGCACCGCCCTGCTGCTTGTCACGGCAGGTTACAATTATAGGGAGTTTTTTATCGCCGGCGTTTTTTATCTCGGCAATCAGCTTCTTAACCAGATCGACGTTAAGGTTCTCAAGATAATCGGTTCGAAGCTCAAGTATATCGGCGCCTGCGGCCTGCGCGGATTGAATTTGCATCGCCGCCTGGTCAATATTTCTCGCTGCTATGGGAACAGCCAATTTAGTTTCCATAATCCAAATATATAGCAGCGAGCGGTTACGAAAGCAAGAGCAAAAACTCGAGTATGGCACACAAAACCGGAATTTACATTGCCATCTAAAGTGTTGCAAACATCATGTAAATAGATTATATTATCGAGTTTGTGTCGTTGATAAAATCCGGTGCGATACCCTCAGGCATATTTGGGTGGTGTTGTTTGCCGTAAAACCCGGATTTTCCGTGTATATATTGGTTTTATATGATGTTAGAGCAAGAGATTAAAATTCCGGCCTCGCCAGTTGCGAGCTACAGAATAAAAATCGGAACCGATATTCTTGGCTCGTTGTGGCCTCGAATAGAAGCCGATTTCGGCAAATATAGCAAATTTGTCGTGACCGATGAGAATTTAGTCTCGGCGGGCCATTTACAGAAGCTCATTGGGCAACAAGAAGTTCCCACTTTCATCATAAGCCCTGCCGGAGAAACTTCGAAGAACATAGATACGGCGGTCTCCATAATAGAGGCAATGGAAAAGGCATATCTCGGCAGAGATACGCTTGTTGTCGCTCTTGGCGGCGGAACGGTCGGCGATATTGCAGGTTTCGCAGCGGCCGTTTTCAAAAGAGGTGTGCCGGTCCTCCAGATACCGACGACCACCGTAGCTCAGGCCGATTCGTCTGTAGGGGGAAAAACCGGCGTCGATTCCAGCCTAAGCAAGAACGCATTCGGCGCATTCTGGCACCCCACGGCTGTTTATATCGATGTGGCGACTTTAGCTACGCTTGACGATAGGCAATTCCGAGCCGGACTGGTCGAATCCGTCAAACATGCGATTATCGCCGATAGTACGTATTTTGATTTTCTTGAAAGCAATCTCGATGCAGTACTTGCGCGAAAACCTGATGTGCTGGAAAAAGTGGCCCATTGGAACTGCAAAATAAAGGGTAGTGTCGTCGAGACCGATCCCAGTGAACAAAACTTAAGAAGGATTCTCAACTACGGCCACACTATCGGACATGCGGTCGAAGCGGCCAGCGGTTTCGGACTGCTTCATGGCGAGGCTGTCGCTATCGGTATCGTCGCAGCCGGTCTGATCGAGATTGAAATGCAACTGGCCGAGCCTGGCAGGCTTGAGAGAATCCGCCGAATCCTCGAAAAACTCAATGTCCCGGTAACATTGCCGAAGGATTTGGCCGATAAGGACTTGATTGATCTGGTAAAACGCGACAAAAAAGCGGTAAATAAATGGCCAAGATTCGTCTTAATCAGTAAAATAGGCGAGGTTTATTGTCACGATGGACAATATGCTGTCGAGGTCGCTCCCGAAGTGGTGGAAAAAATATTGGATAAACTTTAGATAACATTAGTAAAGGTTAGGACATGTACAGAGAACAAATCAAAGTATTCGATTGCACAATCAGAGACGGCGGACTTATTAACAACCACTACTTTACGGATGATTTTGTCCGTGCGGTTTACCAGGCACTTTCCAAAAGCGGCGTCGACTACATGGAATTCGGCTATCGAAGCAGCAGAGAGCTGTTCCCCCCGCAAGATTACGGGGCATGGAAATACTGCGATGACGAAAAGATCCGGCAAGTAATCGACGGCATCGAATCCGATATAAAGATCAGCGTTATGGTGGACTCATACCGCGTCAAAGAGCAGCAGTTCGCCCCGGCGGACGAAAGTCCGGTCGATATGTTCAGGGCTGCTACCTATGTCAAGTATATCGACAGCGCCATCGAGCTTATCAATAAATGTCACGATCTCGGCTATGAAACGACCTGCAATATCATGGCCATCTCAAAGGAGATAGAGCCGGACCTGGTCGAAGCCCTGGATCAACTCGCGAAGACGCCTGTTGATGTGGTTTATGTGGTCGATAGCTTTGGAGCGTTATATTGCGAGCAGATAGAGTATATGGTTAAACTTTATAAAGAGCATCTGCCCGGCAAGACAATCGGTGTTCACTGCCACAACAACCAGCAGCTTGCCTATGCCAACACCATAGAAGGCATTATTCACGATGCCAATTACGTCGACGGTTCGCTGTACGGCATCGGCCGGGGACCCGGCAATTGCTGCCTCGAATTGTTGGTAGGTTTCCTGAAAAATCCGAAATTCAACCTGACTCCGATTTTGAAGGTGATACAGGATTACATGATACCGATGCGTAAAGAAATCGAGTGGGGCTACATTATACCCTATTTCGTCACAGGCATACTGAACGAGCATCCCCGCTTTGCGATAGATTATCGAAAAACGGACGACAAAGACAAATACGCCGAGTTCTACGAAAAAATGCGCCTGCCCCAGGAGTAGGAGTTGACCCCATTTTATTGCTTTATGTCTTTTCCGGAGGCTGCACTTGCTGCTTCAGATCGTCGGTGAGCATGTCCAATAGATATGGGTGCGCCTCAACAAGGCGGGCGATATCTGCAAGATCCTTGAGCCGCTTGCTCTGCTTTCGCCCGGGCTCGGACCAGGCCTTCATTTTGCCATTGAGAGTGTCCTCAAGCGAGGCAACTCTCAGGAGGATGCCGTGCACATCAGCCGCGACGGCACGGGAAGGAAAATCCAGATAGAAATCCTCCGTGCTGAGTTGAATACTCACCGCCGAACGTCTGCCAGTCGTAGAATTGCTTCGCCATCATATCTGCACGCTACCAAAACATGTCATCCATTACATAATACACCGCCCCCTCATACTCTACTCGTATGTATTCGGTTATGGCTGAAACAATATCAACTCACCCGGATTCTGTCAAGCGTCAAGAATCAATCCTATGCTCAACTGCACGGATTAGGAAGTTTTTTTCTTGCTTTTTCGGTGGGTTTGGGTAGATTTTGTAATTAAAATACGGTATTGCTCGTCCGCTGGGTGTGGATTCGCAATAACGAGAAATTGGAGATTAGGCTATGATAGGCAAAAAGATAAGACTGGAACGGATAATCGACCGCAATTCGCACAGGACGGTAATTATCCCGATGGACCATGGCGTAACGGTCGGGCCGATCGAAGGGCTGGCCAATATGCGGACGGCAGTCAGCAACGTCGTGTCCGGCGGCGCAAACGCTATCCTGATCCATAAGGGGATTGTCCGGGCCGGCCATCGAGGAACAGGCAGAGATGTTGGATTGATTATCCATCTTTCCGGCGGAACATCGTTAAGTCCCGATCCGAATGCAAAGGAACTGGTCTGCACTGTCGAAGAGGCAATCAAGCTCGGCGCCGATGCCGTCTCTGTGCACATCAATCTCGGTGCCGAGACCGACAAAGAGATGCTGCGGCAATTGGGGCAGGTAAGCGAACGATGTCAGGTCTGGCAGATGCCGCTGGTGGCGATGATGTACACCCGCGGGGCGAAAATCAAAGATGAATATAACGTTGATAATGTCAAGCACGCCGCACGCGTAGGAGCTGAGCTGGGCGCTGATATTGTGAAGGTCGTCTATACCGGCAGCGTGGAGAGTTTCGCCGAGGTAGTCGACGGCTGTCCGGTGCCGGTTGTGATTGCGGGCGGCGCAAAGATGGACAGCGACGAGGACATCTTCAAGATGGTTGAAGATGCCCTTCAAGCCGGCGCTGCCGGCGTATCCATCGGTCGAAACGCATTCCAGCACGAAAATCCAACTAAGATGGTCCAGGTTCTGAGCAAAATGGTCCACCATGGAGCAAGTGTTAACGAAGCCGTCAAAATGCTGAAGGATTAGCCAGGGCGTGGATTTTCCACCCGTACCCTGTGATTTACAAGCAGGTAAAACAGTCGATTTCTAAACTGAATACAGGAGGAACAATACTATGTATCGTTATCAAACAACTATCTCGTTGATCTTCGGTTTTGCCGCAGTAGTATGGCTTGTTGGTTCTACAGAAGTAACGACGGCCCAAGCGCCAACGAAGCTCGTCCACGCCAAAGACGGTTCCGGCATCATCGGCTACAAGGATACACCGGTCCTACCCTGGTGCGGCTACCACGTACATGATCCCGACCGCCCTGCTCCGCCGAAAGTCACGCCGGGTCTGCTCGGTATCGACAAAAAGGCCGGCACCGCTCCGTCTAATGCCGTGGCGCTCTTTGACGGGACCGATCTGGCTAAATGGAAGCCTTCCGACTGGAAAATTGAAAATGGCGAGCTGATCGCCGTCTCGGGTGAACTGACCACGAATCAGCCCTTCGGCAATTGTCAATTGCATCTGGAGTGGCAGGCCCCCGATCCGCCGCAGGGACACATGTTCGATCGCGGCAATAATGGTGTCATGCTCATGGGACTATTCGAGATACAAATCTACGACTCATACACGGAGAAACTCTATCCGGATGGCCAGGCCGCCTCGGTTTATGCCCAGACTCCGCCGATGGTAAACGCCTGCCGAAAGCCGGGCCAATGGCAGACGTTCGACATTATTTTCTACGCCCCCGTATTCAAGAATGGCAAGCTCGAAAAAGAAGCTTATGTCACCGTTCTTCACAACGGCCTGCTTGTCCACCACAACCAGAAAATTTACGGCCCGACCGG
>JBARRE010000284.1:0-16836 GCA_049644065.1 Sedimentisphaerales bacterium
GTTGATTAGCTGGAATGTGGTTGTCCTCCAGTCGAACTCAGGGATGGCTGCCAGTCCCTGATTCGGTCTGTAAGTGCCCTGGGCGACGCGTATTTCCACCGGCTTGTTGGCGGTGTTCACAGAGGCCAACGCCTCCTGCAGGAAAGTGTACGCATCGGCCCAGCTTGAGCCGTCGTTGGCCCCTTTGGCATCATCGTCGACGTAGACAGTCTTGCCTTGGATAGCAGTGCACAGCGCCGCCAGTACGATTAGCGATATCTTCAGACAGGTCGTTAGATTGATCTCTCTCATTGTTACCACCTCCTTACTAAATGGCCATTTCTATCAGCCACTTTACGAAATCATCACCATAAAAGCAAGGAAATATTAAGATCACCGGTGGTTTCTCCTGTGCCTGTAAAGACAATATACCAAATTATTGTTATAAATGCAAGAAAATATAGGACTATCCAATGTGGCTTAGAGCCTATCCGAATAATCCTTTAGCGTTTGTCATCCCTGCGAAGTACGTGTTTAGCCAGACTCTGGCATTCGCAACCATCTCCATCCCGATATACGACAATTGGGATTAGGCTGCCACCCAATAGATTTAGTGGAAAATGGGTGGCAGCCAACCCAACACCTTTTTGCTTGACATGCTCGTAGTCCTTTTGATTAGACAAAAGGACTACGAGCTTTGCGACAATCGGAAGGATTGGGAGGGGGAATTTGGGTCAGTTGGTACAGCATTTTAGAAACCTCACTACTATCAGAAACCTTACTGCTTACGAATAATCACAATTGGAATTTAAAGGTTTGTGAGACAGTTCGGCGGGAGTTTTATAAAGAATCCGGATCGTGGATTTTCTGGATTTGTTTCATCACTTCTTCTGTTGGTCTGCCGTCGGTGGAAATGGTTGGAGTCAGTATGAAAATGGTCTCGACGGCACGGCTTTCGGTATCCTCGCTGGAGAACAGAAAGCCGAGAATCGGTATATCCTTCAGTATCGGGACACCGCGGACTACGGCGAATTTCTCGTTCTTCCTGATTCCGCCAATTACGAGGCTTTCGCCCTGCCGGATGCGGTTTTCTTTATTCTTGATTTCCTTTCTGGTTACGATTGGCACCTGCTTGACGCCTTCGGGTGTGTTCTTCGAGCCGAGTATTACGTCAGTTTCCAGACCGATGTAGCCGTCACCGTAGACGTGGGCCGTAATTTTGAGCGAGTCAATGATATCTTCGTATTCAGTCCTTGTCTCCAAATAATCTGATTTCGTGGAGCGCATCGTTATTCTGTCCAGCGGAACCTTTTGCATTGATGAGACTGTGGCAGTTCCGCCGTTGACCACCTCAAGCGTTGGATTCATTAGAATTTTCAGGTAGCCCCTCGATTCGAGCAGGTCGATTAACAGCGTGAAGGCATGGCCTGCTTCGGCTGTGTTTATGTAGCCTATGTTAAGGCCCATTCTGGACCGTGCGACTTCTCTGAGGGATGCCCCGGGGAACGCTGGGAGATATTCGTCGTCCTGCACCAATTGCCGAACATCAGCTCCGAAAGCCGTCCCGGCAGGAGTCATCACAACCTTCTCGCCGAACAAGTTATCGATTGCCAAAGTAGTTTCCCGGTCGAAAGTCATATCCGCGTAAACCTCTGAGACCAGACAGTCTATCTTGACCTGAATCGGAGCCACATCCACATATTCCAGGGTTTGAAGTACCGCATCGGCGTCTTCTTTGAGCGGACATCTGACGATCAACTGATTTGTCAAAGGATTGCTGCTGACGGTATAGTCTGATACTTGAGTCGATTTGCCTTTTTGGTCAAAAAGTTTCGTCGCGAACTGCTCATGGATAATCTTTTTCAGGTTATCGGAGGTGTGATACTTGCAATAGTAGAATAGTTTCCACTCTTCAGTACCGCCTACAGTTTGCATGACGATTTTGGGTGGAACTTTGTTCACTCCCGGCACAGCGGCGTTCGGATCGGGGGTCACATCGATCTTAAGGTCGCGGAGAGTCTGCTCGGCCTCATGTTCGGTATCCGTTTGGGCAGAGATACTTCCCCACCCTCCAATTAAGAGCACAATGAATAAGGCCGCAACCGCGATTAGCCATTGTCGGCAGCCAACTTTTTGCCTGCTATTGCTCATAATCCTGTGACTATTGTTATTATCCCACCTCCAACAGATATCACATTACGTCTGACCCCTTGTGACATATTAACATAATCGGTAATAATCCCCTTATATATTTATTTTTTTATTTTGTCAAGCCCGTAGGAAATAAGTTTTTTTTGGCTCGTTTGCAGCGGCGGCCACTCTCCCTAAGGTGGCCGGGATTCCGGCGTTTTATGACACAGTAGAAAAGAGAAAATCAGGGTATTTTGGGCTGAAAATGAGCTTTTGCCCCCTTTATGTGCGCGTATGAGCGTGCGAGCGAGAGGGAGCCGGAGCGGGCCAATTGGACCCACTGAAAAAAATCTGCAAATTATTCAAAAAAAATGAGAATGACTACCAACATTTTGGTTTGAGAAACGCTGTGTATTATGAGAACTAAGAGTGTGTGAGTTATTAAGGCGGTTTCATGGAGAATTTGATTGATTGACCTTACCTGGAGTGCTAAACTTAGGTTTTTGAGAGGTCCGCACCGCACTGAGATGATTGAGAGAATAAATTAAAGGGGAAATTATCTTGTTTGAGCAAACCTTCAAGAATATAGATGACATCCTCCATAAAGACGCAGGTTGCTCAAGCGAGCTGGACTATGTGGAACAAACCTCATGGATTCTCTTTCTGAAATATCTGGATGATTTCGAGAAGGACAAGGAAACCGCGGCCCAGTTGTCTGGCAAGACTTATACCGGCATTATCGGCCCGGAGTACCGATGGGATGTATGGGCTGTCCCTAAAGGCAAAGATGGCAAGCTCGACCACCACAAGGCGCTTACCGGCGATGACCTGAGAGACTTTGTTGACGTCAAGCTGTTTGGCTACCTGAAAAAATTCAAAACTTCCGCCCAGAGCGCCGACACCATCGAATACAAAATCGGCGAGATATTCAGCGAACTGAAAAACAAGATTCAGAGCGGCTATAACATGCGGGAAGTGATCAACCTTGTAGATGAACTGCGGTTCCGTTCCAGTGCCGAAAAACATGAGATGAGCCATCTTTACGAAGACAAGATCAAGAACATGGGCAACGCAGGCAGAAACGGCGGCGAATACTACACACCCCGTCCGCTTATCAAAACCATTGTAAAGGTAGTTGCACCCTCTATCGGCAATAAGGTCTATGACGGCGCGGTTGGTTCGGCGGGATTCTTGTGCGAATCGTTTGAATACTTAAAAACCAGCAAAGACCTAACTACCAAGGATGCAAAGACCCTGCAAAAAGCTACGTTCTACGGCAAGGAAAAAAAATCGCTGGCCTATATCATCGGCACGATGAATATGATCCTGCACGGCATCGAAGCACCCAACATTTTGCATACCAATACGCTGGCCGAGAACATTTCCGATATTCAGGAAAAAGACCGCTACGACATCGTTCTGGCTAATCCCCCTTTTGGCGGCAAAGAACGCGCTGAGGTACAGCAGAATTTCCCAATCAAGACCGGCGAAACGGCTTTTCTGTTTTTACAGCATTTTATCAAAATCCTAAAGGCAGGCGGTCGCGGCGGCGTGGTTATTAAGAACACCTTTCTTTCCAATACCGATAATGCCTCTGTATCTTTACGTAAACTGCTTTTAGAAAGCTGTAATCTCCATACGGTACTGGATTTGCCCGGCGGCACGTTCGCCGGTGCGGGCGTTAAAACCGTAGTGCTGTTTTTTGAAAAAGGCGCGCCCACCCGCAAGGTCTGGTTCTATCAACTCAATTTAGACCGCAATCTCGGCAAGACAAATCCGCTCAATGAAAACGACTTGGCGGAGTTTGTAAAATTGCAGAAGAAAAAAGTTGATTCGGAAAACTCGTGGTCGGTGAATGTAGCGGATGTGGATAAAACTACGTTTGACCTATCCGTGAAGAATCCCAATAAAAAAGATGAAACCATTCTGCGTGAGCCGAAAGAGATTCTGGATGAAATAAAAACCCTTGATAAAGAAAGTGTAGAGATACTGAAAACCATCAGGGGGCTGGTATGAAAAAGGATTGGCAAAAAAAGAAACTCGATGAAGTTTGCGAGGTCGAATACGGCACTCGTGTCGTCCAGAAACGAGATGGCGGAACAATATATCCAGTATATGGTGGAGGCGGAGCAACCTTTTCGATGGACAGTTTTAATCGAGAAGACCGCGTTGTAGTTGCGCGTTTTGGTATGTCCGAACAATGCACTCGATTCGTTGCTGGAAAGTTCTTCCTTAATGACAGCGGATTGACTCTGTCTCCTAAAAACTCGGATACGCTACTCCCAACATTCCTGGATAAATGGTTATTCAGCGGTAACGACGAAATCTTTGCAATCGGAAAGGGTACGGCGCAAAAGAATTTGGACGTCGCCGCATTTCGTTGCTTGCAAGTGCCACAGCCGCCACTCCCCGAACAAAAGCGGATTGTTGACATTCTGGACAAGGCGTTTGCGGCCATTAGCACGGCAAAAGCAAACGCCGAAAAGAATCTGCAAAACGCCCGCGAGCTTTTTGAATCGTATTTGCAGGACGTCTTTGCCAATGCGGGCGATGGGTGGGAAGAGAAGAAACTCAATGATGTTTGCGAAGTAAAAGATGGAACCCATTATTCTCCCCAATATGTACCGGAGGGAATTCCCTTTGTGACACAGAAAAACATTACTGAAAATGGATTAGATATTTCAAATACTAAACGCATTTCTCTTGCAGATCATGAAAGTTTCTATAAGAGATCAAATGTTTTTCAAGGAGATATAATAATTTCAATGATTGGTGCTAACCGTGGGATGGCTTGTTTGGTCAATGAAAGCACAACTTTTAGTATTAAAAACGTTGGATTAGTTAAAGCTAATCCCAAAGTAAATCAAGATTATCTTTTATATTTCTTAAAATCACCAAAAGCGAAAGAATATGTTTCAACATACTCAAAAGGTGGTGCCCAGGAGTTTATCGGTCTAACTGAATTAAGAAAATTTCCAGTTCTATTAGCCACTTTACCCGAACAAAAACGCATCGTCGCCAAGCTTGACGCACTTTCGTCAGAAACCAAGAAGCTCGAAGCGATTTACCAGCAAAAAATAGCCGATTTGGAAGAACTGAAAAAATCGGTATTGCAAAAGGCCTTTAACGGGGGATTATAATGGATAATTATCAATTTTCAATCCAGTTGTCCCCATTTTGGGTACGATTGAAATTAGCAAGGGAAAACTATGACTGATAAGAAAAACAAGCTCATCGTTTTTCAGGGCAAAAAGATTCGCAGACTCTGGCATAACAATGACTGGTATTATTCGGTGGTGGATATTTGCGGCGTTCTAACCGATAGCGCTGATTCCGGTGCGTACTGGCGGAAGCTAAAGCAAAGACTGAAGCAGGAAGGAAGTGAAGTCGTGACAATTTGTCACGGGTTGAAAATAGAAGCGCCGGACGGCAAAAAACGCGTAACAGATTGCAGTAATACAAAAGGAGTTTTTCGAATTATCCAATCCATCCCATCCAAAAAAGCCGAACCGTTCAAACGCTGGTTAGCACAGGTGGGGCAGGACCGGCTGGATGAAATTGAGAACCCCGAACTTGCTCAGCAGCGAATGAAAGAAATCTACGAGAAAAAGGGCTATCCGCAGGACTGGATTGATAAAAGACTGCGGGGCATCGCCATCCGGCAGAATCTGACCGATGAATGGCGGGAACGCGGTATTGTCGAACAAAAAGATTTTGCCATATTAACCGCAGAGATCTCCAAAGCAACATTTGGGATGACGCCAACGGAATATAAAAAGTATAAGAATCTGCCGGAAAAATCCAAAGTCAATCTGCGCGACCATATGGATGATTTGGAATTGATTTTTACGATGCTGGGCGAGCGTGTTACCACGGAAATATCCCAAAAAGAAAAACCTCAAACATTCAATAAGAATAAAAATGTTGCCCGGCGCGGCGGTAAGGTTGCTGGAAATGCCAGAAAAGATACCGAAAAAGAACTGGGTAGAAGTGTTGTTGCGAAACAAAACTATCTGGACACAAAGGATAAACCGAAACTGGAAAACGGATCATGAACGAGGCTGAAACCAGAGCGGAACTGATTGACCCGAAGCTAAAGGCAAGCGGCTGGGGTGTAGTGGACGGTTCAAAAGTCCTGCGGGAATACCATATTACTGCCGGTAAAATCCAGACCGGCGGCGGACGGGCCAAGCCGCTGATTGCCGATTATGTGCTGGTTTATCAGGGACGCAAGCTGGCCGCTATGGAAGCTAAAAGCGATGAAAAGGAAGTTGGCGAAGGGGTGGCGCAGGCCAAAAACTATGCAGAAAAGCTGAAACTGGATTATACCTATGCGAGCAACGGCAAGGAAATTTATCAGATTGGCATGAAAACCGGCGCCGAAGGTTTGATCGCAGTGTTTCCCACGCCGGACGAGCTCTGGAACAAGACATTCGCAACGGAAAACCAGTGGCGTGACAAATTCAGTAATGTGCCGTTTGAGGATTTAGGCGGCACCAAGAGCGCACGTTACTATCAGGAAATCGCTGTCAATAATACCATGGCCGCCATTGCCGAAGACAAGCAGCGTATCCTGCTCACTATGGCGACCGGTACGGGGAAAACATTCATCGCCTTTCAGATTGCATGGAAGCTCTTTCAGACCCGCTGGAACCTGAAACGCGATGGAAGCCGAAGGCCAAGGATTTTGTTTCTGGCAGATAGAAATATTTTAGCTGACCAGGCGTTCAATGCTTTTTCGGCGTTTCCCGAAGATGCGCTGGTTCGGATTAAGCCGGATGAAATACGCAGAAACAACCGTGTTCCAACTAACGGCAGTATTTTCTTTACCATTTTCCAGACATTTATGAGCGGCCCGGAGAACACACCATATTTTGGCGAATATCCAGCGGATTATTTTGATTTTATTGTTATCGACGAGTGCCATCGGGGCGGCGCGAATGACGAAGGGAATTGGCGCGGCATTATGGAATATTTTTCGCCGGCCGTTCAGCTTGGTTTGACCGCAACACCCAAACGCAGGGACAATGCGGATACCTACCGCTATTTCGGCGAGCCGGTATATATCTACTCGCTCAAGGAGGGTATCAATGACGGCTTTTTGACGCCGTTCAAAGTGAGGCGGATTGCGACCACGCTGGATGACTATATCTATGTCTCGGATGACACAATCATTGAAGGCGAAGTTGAAGAAGGCAGAATTTATGAAGAAGCAGACTTCAATAGAATTATCGAGATCAAAGAGCGAGAAGCCAAGCGCGTACAGATTCTTCTGGATGAAGTCAACCAGAACGAAAAAGCCATTGTTTTCTGCGCGACTCAGAATCATGCCGCGGCAGTGCGGGATTTGATAAATCAGTACAAAAAATCAAACGAACCATTTTATTGTGTTCGCGTCACCGCAAACGATGCGGCGATGGGCGAGCAGTATTTGCGCGAGTTTCAGGATAACGAAAAGACGATCCCGACGATTCTGACTACCTCGCAAAAGCTGTCCACCGGCGTCGATGCCCGCAATATCCGCAACATCGTGCTGATGCGTCCGGTAAATTCTATCATTGAATTTAAACAGATTATAGGTCGAGGCACACGTTTGTTCGACGGCAAGGAGTATTTCACCATCTATGACTTTGTCGATGCGTATCATCATTTTGCCGACCCGGAATGGGACGGCGAGCCGATAGATGAAACAACGGATAAAGAACCAAGAAAGCCAAAGGAACCGAAAGAACCCAAAGAGCCGACGGACCCGCAAAAAGAACCAAAGAAAAAACTGAAGATCAAGCTGCGCGACGGTAAGGAGCGTGAGATTCAGCATATGATTTCGACTTCGTTTTGGGGTGCGGACGGTAAGCCGATTTCAGCGGAGGAGTTTTTGCAGAGTCTGTTTGGCGCATTGCCTGAGTTTTTTAAGAGCGAAGATGAACTTCGCAAAATCTGGTCGTATCCAATGACTCGCAAGACATTGCTTAACAAACTCGCTGATGCCGGATACGGCAAGGATGAGCTGGCCACTATGCAAAAGCTGATAGACGCTGAAAAAAGCGATCTGTTCGATGTGCTCGAATATGTTGCTTTTGCGGTGAAGCCGATCACCAGAGAAGTACGGGTAGCAGAGGCACAGTCAAACATATTTGCCTTATTGAACAATAAACAGAAAGAGTTTCTGGAATTTGTTCTGTCCAAATATATTGAAACCGGTGTGGAGGAGCTTGACGAGGAGAAACTGCCTGATCTTCTGACACTGAAATACCACGCTATCCAAGATGCCTCTGAAATACTTGGCGGCGTAGAAAATATAAGAACTACCTTTTTTGATTTTCAGAAATATTTGTATGAGCGGAAACCGGCATAGATTTTCTGATATTTTAGTCGGATGGTCAATGAAATGAACTGCTGAGTAGTACAGAAGGAATACTGAATGGTACAATTTGAAAGATGCTTCATAATGCTTTGCAATGACCAAACCGAAGGAGAGTGCATCGAGCGGAACTTGTTCGGCGACATGGCGAAGAGATTTGAATATCTGGATGAGATAAAGCCGGGAGATATAGGATTTCTTTTGAATGTAAACAAGGATGAGCTTATAGGTATTTTTCGTGCCTGCTCTGAAGCAAAGCTTCATATAGAACCAGATGCTTGGAATGGCAAGTTTGCAACCCAGGTACGTGTAGAACTTATCAGTGAACTCCAGCGGATAAAGGAGGCAACTTATATTCTCAGCAAAGCAGGCGTAGGAATGGGCCAGTTAGCATCAGGTGCCCCGGCTCCGCAATATCCAGTTCACGGTCAAGAAGTCGGAGAGAAGATTCTGTCTCATTTCAAAGAATCCATTTAGAAAAGCAGAGCGACAAACTAATCGCCGCCCCCGGCGGCCGGCCAATAAGATAGAAAGTAGGAGAAGTATGAAAGTAGAAATTAAAGGAAAAGAATTGATAATCACGGTTGAAATGCAACCACCTACGCCATCGGCGAGCGGTAAAACTCTGGTCATCGCCTCAAGCCACGGCAACCAGACGACTACGGCGATAATAGATGGAAAGCCTGTTATCGTTGGATTGAATGCGTATATCAAAAAATAGGTTAAAGCCGGCGGCCGGGCAATAAAATAAGAGAAGAGAAGCAAGTAAAAAGGCTTCTTAGGAATATCCAATATCGAATAGCCAATTTCGAACTTCGAAGGTTTGGAAACAGAAGACCTTGTCATTTACGATTATATTTTTGACAGGATAACAGGATAGACACAGTTATTTATCTTTCTATTTAATCCGTGTCATCTGTGTTAATCTGTGTTAATCCTGTCTAAGTAACTTGAGAATTAAGCATCGATATACGAGGAATGATTTTATATGAAATATTCCGGCCTTAGCGATGATCCTAAGAGGATAAAAGCGGCACGCGGCAACCCGAGCGACTTCAGAGTTATGCAGCAATTCACATCTGAGAGTTCTGCGCGGGACTGGGAAAGGCGAATGCTGAACCAGGGCTATGAGAAAGAAACGAGCGGGAAAGGCTGGAAATATGGCTTTACCTTTTCAATCCGATCAATCCGACGTTAGTTCGCAGCTTTTTGCGGCCGGGCGCTAAAAGAAGGAATTTTCCCCTGAATACCGTGAAAATTGCTGTTTTTTTTATAGATTTTCACGATTATGTTGACAAAAGAGTGAAAAAGTACAAGTAAAAAGGGATAAAGCAGAATACAGGAGACCTTTTTATTGATTATACCCGCCTTCGCGGGCACAGGTTTACTATTGACGATTATATTTTTGACAAGATAACATGATAGACAATGTTTTAATCTGTTTTAATCTGTGTTAATCCTGTCTAAGTTACTTAATAATTGAGCATCGTACGAAGTTTAGCCATTGAAGCTGTTGAAAAGAGTTGCAGGTGGTGATATTTATGTATGTAAGGAGGGCGTTGTACGGAAAACAGATTTTTTTGATGTCCCGGCGTCAAAGCTGGGCGGCAAAAGTTCGTGATTATTTTACCGTTGATTAGTATCTTATCATTACATTTGCGCCAAAGACGTTGACATTCGAAGAATACTGATACTCAATATTCGCCGAGTAGTTCTTGGCAAATTTTACTTGGGCGCCGATGTAAACGCCATAGTTGGGGCCCTCATTTATTTCCCATGAGGTTTCGCCGGTATCAAAGTTCTCGAAGATTCGAGTAAATTCGCCGGTATCATCAATGGTCTCGGTGATTTGAGTAAATGTATAATCAAAATCGCCGCTGATGAAATGGGCGAACGGGCCGCCATAAATTGATACCCGGTCGGAATACATATATGTTGCGCCCATTGCAATTTGCATCTCTGCCGTACTAATCTCAACGAATTGAGGTTGAAAAATACTCGAAGACGATGATTCGAGTTCTCCGTCCATTTCAGCCCAATTGATCTGAAATATTCCGCCGATTTTCCAGTCGAATCCTTCGTAAAAGGTTGCTTTGGCTCCAGCACTCATAGCAAAGTTGAACTCACTATCGAAATCTTCTTGCGAGTCACTAAACTTGGCATTTACTGTGCCCATACGTAAAAATGCCTCATAGTTCTCAATGATGCCATATCCAAGGGCGGCATAGAGCGTATTCGCTTTAAAGTCTTCAATTGTCAAAGATGTTACGGGACCTGAGTACAGAAGCTCACCATTCCGATATCTATTCGTATTTCCTTCAATCAGTTCCAAATCCATTTTACTGGAGGAATATTCAATCCCTCCTCTGAACATACCTTTTTCCAGCTCGGCCGTCGGAGGCCCCAACAGGTCCATAGCAAACACATTTGAACCGCCCAATCCGATTATCATAAGCGTAAGACCCAACAGCCAAATCTTTCTTGCATTTTCAGTCTTTGCCGGAATTCTTCCACTTCTCATCATCAATCTCCACCCATATATATTCTTTCGGCGCAACAGCCCGATCCGGTTATCAATTGTGAATATCCTTCCTCTTTTAGTGCATCCGTTCCTTCCATTAGTATTGTAGCATTTCTGCATACCCGAATCAAGGAAAAAAGGCCTAATCGTGTAAACCCCATCTAAATTGATCTCCTAATACAACTCTCTGACCCCTGCTGTTTAAGGTCCGATCATACAAAATAAAAACGGGCAAGATGCCCAGTAAAGAAGCATGCTTCTTAATCAAGTTTTCGACCAAAAGCGAGGGCGAATCAATTTACTATTTTCTATTTACTACTTACTATTTTTGAGGAATTTCCCACCAAAAGCGTGGGCAATTCGATTTGCGATTTGCTATTGACTATAGCTAAGCCATAAACAGGCTATTTTTGTGGAATTTTTCAACCAAAAGCGATGGTAGCGCAAAACAAAAATAAAAAAGTTGAAAATATTTTTTATTCCCTTCTCCACAAGCACTTACGTCAAAAATCCCGTCTACAAATATGTAGATTTTCGCATCAAACGCGCAGGTTCGTCCAATTATGGGGGCCGTCTTTCGGCTGCGCCCGAAAGATGCAAGTAAAAAGGAAAAAGTAAAAAGGCAAAACTACAATGCAAAATCCAAAAATTCTGCCTATCGGACGAAACCAAGCCTATCTGCTCTGCTTAACTCCATTTTCAACTTTAATAGGTAATTTTCATATTTAATCTTTGATTTTTGAATTTCGGTTATTTGGTATTGTTTAGAATCTCGGATTTCTCCTGATCTTTCAGGAGCGGGGGGCGGGCTCATCAGGGTCGTTCTGTCATTTACAATTCCGAACTGGCTGGAAGGGTTTCTGGCCGGGCCGGTGCTTTTATATCGCCGGCTTCGCTACGGCTACGCCTTCAGGCGAATTGCCCTGACACGGGGCCAATTCGCCATCGTCGATCAGGACGACTATTACCGGCTAAGCGAATACAATTGGTTCGTCTCGTCCGGAATTAATAATAAATTTTATGCCGCCCGATGGGGCCCGAACCGAAACGGCAAAAGGGGAAAACCGGTCCGCATGCACCGCGAAGTGGCAAATACTCCCGATGGCCTGGTATGCGACCATATCAACGGCAACAGTCTGGATAACAGAAAGGCAAACTTAAGATCGGCAACTCACTTGCAGAACTGTTGGAACGCGAGAAAGTATTCGCAATCATGTAGCTCTAAATACAAAGGTGTTATGTTTTATAAAATGCGTCAAAAGTGGGGCGCGACGATATGTGTTCACGGCAAAAAGATATTTCTCGGCTTATTCGTAGATGAGATACAGGCCGCAAAGGCATATGACATGGCGGCAAAGAAATACTTCGGCGAGTTCGCCGCACTCAATTTCCCGGAAACTGCCACAGAGAACACCGAGATAATAATTCATGCAGGGTGGGCCTCGGCCCACCGATCAAAGTTAAGATTAACCACGAAGAAACACGAATAAGCACGAAAAAATAATATATCTGTCTTAATCTTGTAAATCCTGTCTAAAAAAGAAAAAATTGTAAACCTGTGCCCGCGAAGGCGGGTATAGTAAATAGTCAATCACAAAGGCTTTGCCGATCTCACGGGGTGAACGCAGATTCTTGACGTGAATTAAGTAAGGTGTCCCCGGAATTCCTGTAAGTGCAAATTAACCACCTTGGCGCTATCAAAAGCATCGATTTAGGTACCTAGCGACAGCGTCGCCACGGAGCCCATTCTCTGTTGGCTATCCGACTACGAATGTTTACTCGTTTGCAGCTTTTTAGTCCAGTTCGGCCGAACGCCACCAGTAATGATGGTGCTTCTCCATATCCTCGATGGATGGGAAAGGATAATAAAGCATGCCCGTCTGATCGCCAACAAAGAAATCCTTCTTCACACACCGGTATGTAATGTGTTCGTGTTGAATACGATTAACGGTCTTGGTCGTTTTGCCTTTAGTGGCAATCTCGATCAGGCAATCTCTGATATGATCTAAGTTATTGTAGGGCAGATTCTTTGCATCTCCGCTCGAAGGCTCATGTGTCATGTCGGCCAAATCCATCTCTACGAAGCAAATTCTGGGCACCGACACAGTTACCTCCGGATTCGTGATAAAATTGTTGAAATCTTTGGCATTCATGCGGCTTGCTATCAACGGATGGACCGGACAAAGCTCTTTGTACAGATGGTACTGGCCTTCATACTCCTCTGGTGCCTCGGAGTGCTGCAATGCCAACCCCCTGCCGTCCCGGGTTACTAACCAGAGGTCTCCAATCACGTTTAAAGGGATATGCTCCAATACGCGGTACGTCGATACATAAACCGAGTGTTTCGGCCGGCCATCTTCATGCGGCACACATGCTTTCTTTGCCTTTTCCAAGTCAAAGTAGTCGTTCTCAAATCCATCATCCACCTGGAAGTACATAGCCTGTTCCCTTGCTCGTTTCTTTGTTCCTGTGGCCAGATACGCTCCGAACTCGGATGGGCCAAGCATAGACATGACCAAAGATTCCGGAGATAGAAGAAGATAAAGGTGAGTTTCCATTCTGTAGCTCCTTTATACTGAAAATTAGAATTTGAGTTAGGGTCTTGTGTCCTTATGCGCGACACGTTTAATAGTAAAAGATAACATTTCCAATATCAAATGCAAATAAAAACTTTCCACTTGTCGCTGTTGGTAGCTATCCACTTCATCGGCTCATGAGTATGGACATTAAGGCCATCAACAAATAAAGTTGTGTGCTTCGGACCATAAGTTTCCCGACCATACTTAAAAACGTTGTTGGCGAAGGTGCGGACGGCGTTGTTCGGGTAAAAATGATGCGGCAACTGGTAGCTTGAGACACTGTCGGCTCTTTTTTACATGTGACACTAAGACCGGACGTTGGTGATTGGAGTACCTTCGGATGATGGCCTATACTATCAAGATCCTTTCAGTTTGTCACGGTCTACTTGGGAAATCCGGGTTCATAATTCTGTTTTTTCAGATATCGGCCCAACAAGACGGAGGATAAAACTACCAGCGGCAAGGAGACTGCCAATCGTATAGCAGTGAATTTAAGGCCCATAAACGACAATTCAAACAGATTCATTGGGATTCGGCAGACCGCTGAGGCGCCGATATAAGTGAAGATTACCCCGAGAGCCGCTCCCTTTTTATGCAGCGAATACGCTACTGGGAATGCCACGAACACGCCGCCGACCGTAATGCCCGATAGCACCAGTGCCCAGAGATATCCTCTGGCTCCGGATTCCTCACCAAGATGTCTTTCAACTGTTTCGCGATTAACCCATACTTCAAACAGGCCGATCAACACAAACGCAAACGGAAGAACCTTGATCAGATCAGCCCAGAAATAAATGAAATTAGAGCCGATATTTTTTCCCGGCGAAAAATCAATCACCGCAGATATCGTAATAAATGCAAGGTAGCCAACTAACACAGCGAGTTTTATCCATGATCGCCTGTTCATCTGAATAACTCCCCAAAACACAAGCCTGTAATGATAGTTACAACAACAGCGATCACCAGATAGATCAGATTTCGCAATACGGCAACTTTGGTACCCAGATAGGCTCTTTCTACAGGGAAGGTCAATACGCCAACCATCATTAGCGTCGTCGAAAAACCGGAGAGGATCATATACAGCACGCCTTTTTCCAGGAGCATCCCACATAGGGGAAATGCGATAAAGCCTGGCATCAGGCTAATCGAGCCCAGAGCATAGGCGATCACAAGGCCCAGCACTTTATTTTCATGGCCAAGATAGCGCGAAATGGTCTCGTCCGGCACAAGATACAGAGCGATGGACACAAGAATGGTCATCGTTAAAAAGACAGGGGTGATTTTGAGCATCTTCCTACCTGCCACTTGGAGCGATTTGACTGTTTTACCGCGATCAGTGATCAGAGAAACAACAACCGCAAAGATTGTGATGATATAGATTAAAAACATTCAGCAAAACGCCTCGCATTCTGTCCTTTTTAACTGCCTATTAGCCCTCAATATCCTTCAAGCCGTTGCTGAATTCCTCCTTGAGCTCAACCAAGGCTTTCGTCTCCGGCTTGAATATCCTCTGGATAGGCATGTCTCTTGGCTCCTTATAAGGAGAATGTATCACACCTATAGGATTTATTGTGATGTTTTAGTTTTCCAAAATCCACAGGCAAGTCTCAATGACCACTATCCCCTTAACTTAGTGCCATTAGGGACACCATACTTATTTACGAGCGTTCTTTGGATATTCACCTATTAAAATTTAAGTAACCCTGTCTAATTAAAATTCTCATTCTCGAAAGCCTTCCGTCGACGAAATAATCAATTTAAAAACTCACATCTTTACTTTTGCCTCTTATCGCTTACTAATTAATAATCTAAACTCTTTCGTCGGTTTTTCAAGACAAAAAGGTCACAAGACCCTGGCCTTTCCCGGCCATTCATTAGATACAGCGTTTGTCGATAAGAATTGTTACCTTCGAATTGTGAAAAAAGTGCAAAAAAGAGAATTCAGAAGCCAGAAATCAGAATTTGAAAATCCACTTAGAAAGCCGCGTAATCTGCGAAATCCGCGGTTAAAGAAAAAGATTATTTGATTTTCTTCGTGGTGTACAAAAAACCGTGTCAATCTGTGTTCACCCCGTGAGATAGGCACAGCCGGCATCTAACGGGGTAAATCCGCGGTTAATTCCTATTTTTTTATTCTTTTACTTCGCAATACGCAATACGCACAACGCAATACGGACCATCAATGCGTCGGTGCATAGCCTAATCTTCCCCAGCAGCCCTTTTGCATTTTGTAGAGGTCCTGGAAGCCTGCGGATGTCGTTGGCGCCCAGCCGACCTGGGGCCCCGTGTTTTCCTCTTCTCTGGCATGCTTTATCGTATCGGTACCCTTCCACTTCCAGTGGTCGGCATGCCCATCTGCAAAGGAGATGGTCGTTCCATCCCCGTGCCGGACCGGAGGGCTATCGAACCATACCTCTTGATCATAATAGACTGCATAGGCATCCGAAGTCATATAGCCTTCGTCGATAAAAACGAGTCTGAGGGCAGGCGACGGGTTGGTGATTTCACTCAAATTCTTTACGTGCGCGCCGCGAACTCCCTGAGTCCAGGGATGGTTTACGGCGTTCATGGAGAACATGATTGCGTATGTCAGAGCCTGTGGTAGGCCATTCGGGAGGCGCCGCCCAGTCGGGCACTTGTAAATATCGACATCCTTGAGATAAGGCCACAAGGCGCCGTCTATAATCCCTTGAGTCTGAACGTCCGGATCTGTGGTACTAAACGCGTCGATCCACGCCAGCTCATTTCTGTGGTCGCCCCAGGCCAAATTCTGATTGCTAAAGCCTATGGCGCCGTTTACGAGCTTGCCGTCGTTTTCATCGGCGTACATAATCCATGCAAGTCCCATCTGCTTGAGATTACCAAGGCAGACCATGCGCTTGCCCTGTTCCCTGACGCGATGCAGTGCCGGCATCAAAATCGCCATCAATATCGCAATAATGGCGATGACAACTAAAAGTTCAATCAATGTAAATCCTAATGACTTGCGCATTATGATACTTCCTCCTTCTGCAATTCAAACAGATATTTCTCACACAAGCGCGCTGGGCCATGCCGCCGTGCTTTTACCTCATTAGAATACCAAAATTGAGAATGAAATGCAACAATCTGATGGTATTTTGTTGCTCACCTTGCTATCGGCCGCTCCCAAACCACGGAAAAGTTGTCTTTCGCGAGATACGAGGATCAGGAATCGGGCATCGATTCGAACGACTTGATATACCCAATACTTGCTGTCAATGTGTCGCTGTATAGCCTAATTTGCC
>JBARRE010000285.1:0-3666 GCA_049644065.1 Sedimentisphaerales bacterium
ACGCTACGCTCCGACATCAAGAATCTCCATGAATATCCAATATCGAACAGGTAATGTCCAATTATGAAGTTAAAAAGCATAAAAAAGGCAAAAAAACAAGAATTCAGAAGGAAAAATCAGGATTCCAATAGATTTCTCCGCTCCAGCCTGCCGTTGGCAGCCCTCCGTTCGAAATGACATCGAGAATCGGTGTTAATCTGCGTTTATCAGCGTTAATCTCCGGTTAGTGAAAATGATTATCCACAGGATGCCTTACGGCATTGATTATTTGATTCCTTCTCTGCGTTCTCGGTGTTCTCTGTGGCAGATTTAAGAACGCCGTATCATGGAGATTTTTTTAGAATTTTCTGGACCTTTTGTGGTAATGTTCGTATAATAGATAACATATAGAAGACAGAAGACAGAAGACAGAAGTCAGAAGCCAGAAGACAGAAGGCAGAAGGTAAAAGGAAAAAGGCAAAAAAAGAGAATGCACGAGACAGGACTTAGCCATTGATTATTTATTATTTACTATTGATTATTTTTTCCGCGTAATCAGCGAAATCGGCGGTTAATGAAAATGATTATTATCTTTCTTCGTGGTTTTGAGACCCTTCGACTACGCTCAGGGCATACTTATTGGGAATAAGCATGTTTGAAAAAACAAAGCCAATTCGCCGGCCTTCGGCCGGAAATACTAAGCACGAAGCTCTAAATCCTAAATAAGATGAATAGGTGATTTGAAAAAACAAAGCCAATGTTAATATAGGCAAAATATCGCTAATTAAGTAATAGTAAGGATTTATGGAGGTTTTAATGATTTTGGGCGGTTTTGGGTAGCGAAAAACAAACCCAATTCAAACCCAATTTTATTTAGCCCCCAGATTTTCTGGGGGTTGATAAACCAAGTTGAAAAAACAAAGCCAATATGCCGGCCTTTGGCCGGAAATACTAAGCACTAAGCTCTAAATCCTAAATAAGATGAATGGGTAATTTGAAAAAACAAAGCCAATTTCCAAAGGACAGAATTGGCGTAAAGTCTTATATGAAAGGAAGATATGGCAATAAACAGGTCTGGGTGGCACGGAAAAACAAAGCCAATTTGGTATACAAGCCTTTGTATCAATGGGCGATACTGGATTCGAACCAGTGACCTCACGGGTGTGATCCGTGCGCTCTAGCCAACTGAGCTAAACGCCCTATCGTTTATCCCTGATCGAATCAGAGAAAAGAGGTTTATAAACGGCAAATTGTAAAGAGTCAACTAAAAACTAAGTCGCGACAATGTTGACGCGTCCGAGTTTAACGCCCTTCATGCTTAATATGCTTTCGGCCACTCTATTTATTTCGCCGACACGGCCCCGAAGGATAATCACCTCCAGACAATCGTGTTCATCCAGGTGAACGTGCATAGAAGATATCACCTTCAGGGACGAATCCAAAGTATGCATATGTTGCAGCTCTATCAGCGATTCGGTCAGCTTTGTCGAGTGATGGTCGTAAACCAGAAACACGGCGGCTACCGCTTTGGCCTTCGGATTGCCAAGCCGCTCTTCACTTAGCTGCCGACGAACGAGATCGCGTATCGCCTCGGACCGGCTCTTATAACCCTGTCCGTCAATGAGATTATCAAACATCGAAAGCAGCTCTTTATCAAGTGACACTCCGATGCGTTCGATTTCCGCCATGTTTATTTCTCAAGCAGCAACGTGAGACTTTAGATAATCTCGAGTCGGCGAAGAATTGCCTTTCCCCAGCGGATGCTGCGGATCTGCGAAAGGATAAGCAATAAAAATACCAACAGCCAATAGCCGCTAAAACGCAAATAGTAAATGACGGTGTCGAATATATCGGTGGCCTCAGCAGAAGACCACTTCACCAGTTCCTCGGGAGTATATATCGCACCCGGAACCATGCCGCCAAAGATTCTCTGCCACGGTAATAACAGAACAAGCATTAACAATGACAGGAAAAACGCTCTGCTGATATGGTTGATTCCGCCGAGCCTGCCAAGCATTGAGACTTTCAGGCTGAAGAGCATTGACAAACAGTAAAGCGTAGCCGTCAGTATAAGCACGGCATTAACAATGCGTATTACCCAGCTCAAGTACTCGAACGTTATACCAGACAAGAACTCCATGGGAGGCCACGCAATGGCACGCTGAAGTTTGTGCTCCGCTGCTTTGGATATTGGTTCGGCAGGCTTGTTTGGTTCGGCAGCTTCGTTTGGCTCAACAGCTTCTTCCGGTTCAGTGACTTCTTCGGGCACAGCAATTTCTTCCGGTTCAGCAGCTTCTTCCGGCACCTCAATTTCTTCGGGCTCAACGGCTTCCTCGGGCTCAGCTATTTCTTCCGGCTCTGCAACTTCTTTGGGCACAACAGCTTCAACGGGCTCGTTTGGCTCAACAGCCAATTCCTGCACAGGCTCGATAATTTCCTGTACATCTTCACTGATGAGTTCCACATGCCCTTCATCGAGATCAGTGACATCACCCGTGACGGCTGGTTCGCTCCTAACGGCCTGGTCATCAATCTTGATGCAACCGGTATCTACAAGTAAAAAGGATGCCTGCAGCAGCAAAAGGCTCAGAGTTACAATGACGAAGAGAAAATTCTTCCATCCCTTGAAGACTCCGACAGCCTCAAGACAATCGGTAGTATCCAGCAAATTATTAGGATTGGCCTGGCTCTCATTCATTTTCAAATCTCCCTAATTCAGTATTCAGCATTCAACGTATAAAATTGTCGCCGCGCACCACACGAACTCAGACTCGCATTTGTTTGATGCGGGTTCCATGATCAATTCGCCAATTATAATTTGCTCTCGTCATAAGTGCAAAGAATTATTTTTTGAGTTAATGAAATCGATCGCTTTATCGAGGACGGTATCGGTCCGGCCGATAAAATCTGTGGGAGCGGGCTCAACGACAATATCAGGCCGGATACCGTTGCCGTCGTACAATCTCCCATTCGGCTGAAAAGAGGCCATTGAAGAAAGATGGATTCTAATTTGGGAATTTCTTAGCCGATAGACCTGGTAACAACCGCTTCCGCCGCCGCTGGGCTGGCCCATCAGCGTAACATTATTCAAGCCCTTGAAAGCCCCAAGAAAAATGTCGCAGGCACTGAAATTCCATCGATCCATCAAAATCACAACCGGTTTGTCGTAGTGATAGTATCTCTCTTCCTGGCTTGGACTTATCACAAAATAGTGCCATTGGCTGAACTGCTCCCGCGGAGGCATCCACTCGGGCTCAAACGTGCTCGCGAAGCGGCTCACAGCGTCCCGCTCGGCCCCGGAGAAGTGTGGTGACGAGGCCGGATAAAGAAAACGTGCTTCGAAATCCTCTTTAATATTCTCCGTTCCCAGCCGGTATTTGGCAAGATTGACCACACGCGGCACATCGTTCTCGGCCATAAAGAACGGCAAGAGCACTCGCAAAGGTGCGCGTCTGCCTCCGCCGTTTGTTCTGATATCAATGATAAGACCATCTGTCTTTTTAAAGCGGTCCATGGCCTTAAAAAAATTATTGAGAAATTCAGGCTCGGCCAGCATCATGACGAACCGCAAATAACCAATATTAGGCTCCAGGATGCGGCTTTCGACACGAGCATCTTCCATCGATTTGATTTCATTTTCAGGTCGCGGCCAGAATCCGTAAATCGGCCTTTCCTCCACTAAGGGCA
>JBARRE010000286.1:0-8778 GCA_049644065.1 Sedimentisphaerales bacterium
TGTTGGTAGGTAATTCGAGTGTGTTCGCTCAAGAGCCATGTGCCGATGTCCAACCTGAGTCTTGTGTAATTTGTCATAGCGGAGCTGGCGCCGATCATCAGGCGTCCTATGATGAATTGTATCAGGATGGCGTAATTACCGTTACAGATATGGCTTACGAATATACTGCTCCAAGCACACACACCATAACTTTCACAATGATGAAAGACGGTGAACCTTTTGATCCCGCCGACGCAGATAGAGTACGTATGTACTTTGTGCCGTATACAGGTACAGCTTTCCAGTACGAGCCGGCCGCTGATAGACTGGCCCTAACTGGGACAATGACCTTTGATAGCACCACAGGCGGAGTCACGAGCACCCTGACCGATGACGACCCCAGGTACGCGAGCAGTTTCGACGATATGGATGGTGCAATCATGTTGTATGGCTATGATGAGCGTGTCGCAACTATGCCTAATTCTCGCGTCACGCAAGCCAAATACCCGATTGGTGCTTTGCTTGAAACTGGAGCTGGTATTGATTCGGTTTCTGCCGCCAATAACGATGGCTGCGAAAAATGCCACTCGGTGCCATTCCTTAAGCACGGTTACTACTACGCCCAGGTTAATGATGATCCCACAACTGATTTCATTGCCTGTAAAGCCTGCCACTTGGAAAACACCGAAGGCGGCCATCTCGAATGGCAGCTTTTAGTCGATGATCCTGAAAAGGCTGTTGAGTGGCTACATTCAGACGAAGACTTGTCTATCTTTACGCCTGAGCAGTTAGAACTGTACGCATATACGACGTCGCTAATGAATGACGTGCATATGTCGCACGCCATGGAGTTCCCATATCCTCAGTCAATGTCAAACTGTGTAACCTGCCACGAAGGCAAACTTGATCTCATATTGGCAGATGATAAGTTTACAATGGAAACCTGTAAGAGCTGTCACCCCGTTACTGGCTCCGAAGAATACGGGACTGCCGAGTTCGCACTCGAAACCATACTGCCCCCAGCGATTCATGGCGCAATGACTCTGGATGCAGTGGATTGTGCATACTGCCATAGTGAAGGAGGCATGGCTTCAGTATTCAGCGATATTCACACCGGTTATGACACGATGATCTATGCCGCTGATTGTGTGAAGTACTCTGACGCCATTGTCGTCAGTATTGATAATGCATCTGTAGCCGACAACAAACTGACAATCGAATTCAGCGCGGTTGTGGATCCAAATCTTGCAGGATTTGCTGCAAGAGATATTATTCCCACCGTGATGGTCGGAATGTATGGTTGGGACACGAAGGACTTTATCATTGGTCCACACGAAAGACTGACTGACGATAACGGCGATGGTGAAATTTCCAGTAGTAGTGGCGATAGTCGAGCTCTGGAATATGAAGTAGGTGCTGAGCATCCGCGTTATACGACAGTGTCGACGCCAGGCAGCGGCGGCGGAGGAACCGGAGGCAGCGGCAGTTGGGTAGTTACGGCAGACCTGTCAACCTGGGCTGACCTGATCGATGATGGTACTGTAAAGAGAGTTGAAATTGCTGTTATGCCGGAACTGGCAGATGCTGATGGTGAAACCGTTTCACTCGATGCTCCGTCCCGAACCTTTGACCTCGGTGCCAATGACTTCGACGATGACTACTACAGCCCCATCGTGGACCTTGAAGGATGTCACAACTGCCATGAAGCGCTTGCGACAAACTACCACTCGCCGGATAGAGGCGGAAGTATCGTTACCTGCAGGATGTGTCACATTACAAAGAGTCGCGGTTCTCATCTGGAAATGCAGTCGAGGTCGCTCGACTCCTACATCCATGCGATTCACTCGATGCAGGCATTTGATATTGGTGATGTTAATTTCGCCGATCCAGTGGATGCCTTGCACTACGATCATCACATCGGATTCCCGTATCCCACACATGGAATTACAAACTGTGAGTCATGCCACAATCCAGGCACATATGAAGTGCCGGATCAGTCAAAGTCGCTACCTGGTGCTTTGTCGGCCTCTGATTCCCTTGAAGGCTGGGACAGAAACATCGGCGACGTGCCGCTTTATATCACCGGGCCTGGTTCAAGAGCCTGTGGTGCATGTCATAGGGCTAGCCTGATCAACGATGATGAAGCTGGTGAACTTATATCCTTAAACCAGCATATGAAGAATGGTGGTTATCTTATCGAGGGTGGGGACGACTACACCTCCGTTCTCGGTGAAGTAATCGACTATATCATGGCACTCTTCAAGTAAGTGAGGAATGTCAGTGGGCTTCGGCCCACCTCAGTCGAAGCGCTGAAGTAAGCTGCGTAGCATTGTTGAAAATTGATAAGTAATAAAACTGGGACCGGCCCTAAGGCGGTCCCAGTTTACTTTGGCTGTCGCCAGTGCCCCAATCGTTTATGACGAGTATTACGATTCTCACGCGGTACGCACCCTGTGTGATAGGCTGAACAGGAGCTACTCAGGCGTACACTGCCACACGGCTCATCGATAACGGCAAACTTGCCTATTTTAACATGTGAGCGAGAATTTCTTAGAATCCGTATAAGTATAGTCTTTCATTATAGCGGCGGGTTCCCGACACTTTAACGGTTTTCCGCAAGTCAATTCTGTACTTTTTGCAGGAAGACAGGGTTTGAGTGACACGATGTACTTTTATTAAAAATAACACTTTACATCATGTTATGCCTGCCATGTATAGAGTTCTTTTTATGGTGGTATGTCTTTTGCAATGCTAATGGTCGTAGCGGCTGCGGTTTTTGTTCTGCGGCCAGCCCGCAGTTGTGAAATAGCGACGGCGGACGTATTTTACGAGCGTTATCGTCGGCGTCGTGGCATTGTCTATCTAAGGGCTCGAGTGGCCGTTGAATGCAAGCAGGAACCCTAAGATTTAGAATTGGCACAGCACTAACCCTACGAACCATAGAAGTATACCTAAATGTTAATTGAACAATTGCTGCGATACTGTGCAAGACGGACAACACAGCACTACTTGGCCTTTAAGCCGGGGCTATCGTGTGCGCCGCTGTTACCCGATAAATCAAAAAAATACCTTCTTTACATTCACATTCCCTTTTGTGATCACCTCTGTCCGTATTGTTCTTTTGTACGCATAAAATTTGAGCCTGCGCTGGCGGCCCGGTATTTTGAGGTTTTGAAAAAGGAAATAAGAACCTACTTTTCGCTTGGATATCAGTTTGACTCCATCTATGTGGGCGGGGGCACGCCCACTATATGGCCTGAAAAACTAGTGGAGATCCTATCACTGGCCAAGTCACTTTGGCCGATTCGTCAGATTTCCACGGAAGCCAATCCCGACCATCTGGTTCCGGATATCCTACAAAAACTTAAGGACGTTGGTGTCAATCGTCTTTCTGTGGGGGTTCAGTCGTTTAGCAATGATATTCTGACCAGTGTTCATCGATCTAAACAATATGGCTCAAGTGAGGACATCAAGCAACGATTGGCCTCGATCAAGGGGATGTTTGATACGCTAAATGTCGATATGATCTTTAATTTCCCGAACCAGACCATGGAGATGTTAGCCGAGGATATCAAGGCACTCAAAGAGTTATATGTTGATCAGGTTACCTATTATCCTCTGATGATCTCCAATTTTAAACAGAAGGAGATCGAGGAAAAATGCGGAAAAGGGCATAACCTGCACGAGAGAAAGGCGTACGATTTTATCGTGGATCAACTGGCTGGCCAGTACCGGTGCGAATCGGTGTGGTGTTTCTCCAAGCAGGCAGAATTGATTGATGAATACATTGTGAGTCACGATGAGTACATTGGAGTGGGGCCTGGATCATGGGGTTATATCAAGGGGACCATGTACCATAATACCTTTTCTGTTCAAGACTATATTCAGAGAGGCCAGTCCGATCAATCCCCAATTACGGCATGTCGAGAATTCTCTAAACGTGAGCGCATGCGTTATATGTTCATGCTCGCTTTGATTGCCGGCTCCACAAGTCTGTCTGACATAAAAAACAAGGTGGGTAAACATTTCTGGCTGTTTCTTGGCGGTGAGTTGTTGTTTCTGTTATTGATGGGAGCACTTGTTGTATACGATGGCAAACTTGTGTTAACACGCAAGGGACGATATTATTGGGTGATTCTAATGGGAACCATGTTTTCTGTGGTGGGTGATTACCGGAACACGTATGCATCATCAGACGATTCTACCCTCCTTTTCCGGAAAATTGTTCCATTGGGCAGACCCCGTCAAATTTGTAACATTAGAGTGCCTTCATTGCAATAGCGGATTACCGACAAATTAACGGTTTTCCGCAAGTCAATTCTGCGCCTTTATCCAGGAAAGCCAGGCATGAGCGACAGTAGGTATTTCCAGTAAAAATAACACCTTACATCGTGTTATGCCTGCCAGGTATAGAATTCTTTTTATGGTGGCATATCTTTTGCAATACTGAAGTTCAAGTAGCTTATCGTCATTATAAATGTTGTTCAAGGCCCAAGGCTCCTAGCTCATTACAGAAAGGCAGGGTGCAAGTGAAACGGCGACGACTATCAGTTTTTCCTGCTGAGCCTCTTCACCGATTAGGCGTGTTCATTGCCTTTGTGCTGGTCGTGGCATCCACGGAGTTCAATTCTACCCATCCGTTTCTGACAGCCGGGCTTGTATTCATTTTCTCTTTGGGTTATTACTTTGCCTCAGTGATTACTCGACGTGCGGGTTTCCTTTACGGTGCGATGCTCTTCAGTGCGGTCTCATTCTTTCTGATATGCTATGGCCTGGGAGCACCTCTTATATCGTTTCCACTCCTTTCAGTGGCATTAGTCCTCTTTTTGTTGATTGTTGGCCATCGCTTGAACAGGTTGCCCGACACACTGAGGTCATTTCCGCTGACAGTATTTCGGGTGATGAACATGACTGTGGTTGTGTTTTCTGTCTGGGCCCTGGCACAGGTAAGTGACCTTATGAGCCAGGAAGGGCTGATACGGCACGTAGCCGCGTTCACCTTTCTGGGCTACGCAGGCGTTTACCTTGCGCATCTAATGATGGGTCAGAGGCCTGTGTATACGTATCTATTCTCTTTGTTCCTGATGCTTGGCGGCCTGTTTTTGGCGGGGGGGCTGTGGTCTGTTGATTTGTGCTGGTTAGCAGCTATGGCCGCGGTGGGAGTGATCCTGCTGGTGGGTACGGGTCTTCATCGCGAAAAGGAATATAATTGGTCTCGGCATTTCTATTTCTGTTCGGCGCCGATCATACTGGTATCGCTTATATTTTCAGTCTGGCAGTGGCCTTTCCTGATTATGGACCTGGCGCTGGCGTCACTGCTGTTGTGGATAGCCTACGAGCGCCTTGCCCGGGCAGTTGAGGACGTTGTAGGAGCGGCCATGGCGGAACGTGTCGTGGCAAAGTGTTTCTTCTTTGGCGCCGTGGGGCTGACCGTGCCGGTTGTGCCGATGCTCTTTATTCAGCCGGGCAACGTATATGTTGCTCTGGCGGGTGTTATTTGTGGGCTCACATTTTCTTTGATCGCATGGCAACGACATGGCCAAGCTGATAAAGGTAGTAGCTATGTGCTTGCTGCCGTCATGTTTGCCTCGGCGGGGGTACTTGGTCTTGGCAGGCAACTTCCTGGTATCTCGGGGTCAATATGGGCTCTGGCTGTCCCGCAGGTGATCTTGGCCTGCCTGGGGCTTTTTTGCGTGTTTTTCGTGAAGGCAGGAGATCTGATCACGCGCAGGCGAATAGCGGTTGCAGCGATTTTTCCGGTTTTCTTTGCCTGGTTCTTCCTCGTGTTGCTTGACCAATTGGAGATGGCCATAGTTGCCGCGTTGATAGCGACGGCCGTCGTACCTTACCTGGGTGTGCGTCTGAAGGAAAGATCGTACTACTATGCCATGGGCCCGTCAATCACAGGGATTTTCATCGCCGTAGTGTTGTTGCCCGGGGATAGCATGATTGCCTGGCTTGACTGGGCCCCGGCCGCAGTGTCAACCAGCGTATCATTTGTCTGGGATAGCATGATCGCCTGGGTTGCTTGTGCAGCGGCCGCGCTGGCAACCGGCGTATTGTTTGTCTGGGCAGACGCGCGCGGCAAACAGATAATGCGAGGCGCCGCGAACCTTGGATGGCTGATCCTGTCTATAGCGGCTATTTCGATTGCCTGGCCCGGCGGGGCATTTCGCTTGCTGTACTGTGTTACGGCTGTTGGGGCAACTGCCGTGTTAATCGCCTGGCGGCCGAACCGTGGGCAACGCGATGTATGAGAGTTGTTCGTACAGGGATTGGCACTTCTGGCGACCACTGCCGTGATAGTGATGGCGGCATTGGTGTCTGTCATCGGCTTGAGTGTGGTTGTTGTGGGGGCGTGCCTGCTGATTCTTTCGGCGGCCTACTGGCTGGTGTGGGCGGCACAACGGGGGCGCGGTGCTGCCCGTTTGGCTAACTGGCTGTTTGCGCTGGGGGCGTTGCTGGTAATCTTCGGCGTATTCTCCGGAATCGAGACCCGTTTGGGCGCAGGCGCGGTGGTGGTTTTGATCGTATTCATGCTGGCGGCCCTGGGGCGTAACCGATACTGCGCTATGGCCGGCAGTGCCGTTGTGACCGGTCACGTGACCAGCATGGTACTGGCCGTAGCAGTGCTGATTCAAGCGTGGTCCGTGAGTGCATCGCGTCTATATCTGGCGGCCGCGCCACTGGTGCTGTTCTATGCGTTCATGCCCAGACTGCGCGCGAACAAGGGTTTGCGGCTGGGTACGGCATTGTGGATTAGCTTTGCTGTCTTGTTAGGTATAGCGGCCCTGACCAACACACCCTACGAGCAGCAGATACATCTGATGGTGGGACTTTCACTGGTGTGGGTGGCGTTGGGATACATGCTGGATCGCACCAGGGCGAAAGCCTGGTCCATGCCTCTTTATATGACGGCAGCGGTGGTGGCTAGCTTCTGTTGTGTTGTGAGTATTCTGGCTCCGGTGACAGATACGTCGTGGCTGGTGTTCCTGACCAGTGGTGTTGCGTTTGTCTGTCTGTTCCTGATCGTGCGGGATGATATTTACTCGTATCTGCTGAGCGTGGCCTTGGCGCTGATGGGTTACGGTTGGCTCAGGGGGACCAGCAGTGTCTTTACGGTGGACATATTCTTTTATCTGGCGATTGCCGGGGCCGTGTTGGCGACGGCATTCCTGCTGCCCCATCTGGTGAAGCGGATCACTCGGTTGGGGACTGTGCCGATGTTTTCGCTTTTCACGGGATTCGGTGCGGCTCTGCTGTTTCTGGTGGTTGCAGCATTTGGCGCCGTGGCGCTTGGCGCCTACGCGATCGAGATCACGGGGCATCCGAAATTCTGCGTCTCCTGCCACAATATGGATGAATACTATGCGTCGTGGGAACATTCATCGCACAAGGACGTAGCGTGTATCGAATGCCATGCCAAGCCGGGCGTTGCCGGACTTGCTGCAGCCAAGGCGCAGGGGATGGTACAGTTGGTTCAGTATATCTCGGGCTCCTACGGCACCAGGCCTCACGGTGAGATCAGCAGCGCATCCTGCCAGCAGGGAGACTGTCACGGAGAGATCGTTAACGACGAAAAGGTGGTCATGCTCTATGACAAGATCAAGTTCCGCCACGACAAACATCTGAGCGAACATCCGAATGGAAAGTCGTTAAACTGTGTGAGTTGTCATGGACAGACCGTTCAAGACCAGCATATTAGCGTCAGCAAGACCACGTGCCTGACCTGTCACTTCTACAACAGGGGCGAGAAAGGAGTGGCCAGGGGCAACTGTGAGACGTGTCACATCGTTCCGGAAGAGGAGGTAACGTTTGTTGACGAGCCTTTCAGTCACAAGGACTTTATGGCCGGTGAAGGCGACGTCACATGCATCCATTGCCACAGCCAAGTGACAGAGGGCAGCGGGACCGTCTCACGTGTACGGTGCATGGCCTGTCATTTAGAGGAACACGGTGAAGTCGAAGACCAGGAGGAGTTCCATCTGATTCATGTGTCCGCGGGACATTTTGACTGTCTGAGTTGTCACGATGAGATCAAACATGGAGACCGCCAGATGGCGGAACAGATGTTGACATCCAGCAACTGCACAACCTGTCACGGAAGCAAGCGGCATTCCATACAGGAAGCCATATATGCCGGTACCGCTGTAGCGGAAATGGACACCAAGCCGGATGTAATGTATGAGGCGGGCGTGGCATGCGATGGATGTCATGATGATGCGCAGATCACGCAGTTGGGTAACCTGACACTCACGAGCAGAATCTCCGGAGCCAAACAGTGTGTTGATTGCCACAACAGTGAGGATTACGCCGAGGAACTCGCTTCGTGGCAGGAGGCGACCAGGGAGATGCTTAATGAGCTTGGGCCCGCATTAGCGGAATTGGAGAAGGCGCTCCAGTCTTCTCAGGCATCGACCGAACAGTTGGCAGAAGCCAAAAAACTGGCTGGTTCTGCTCGCACCAAGCTCGACATGGTGTTGAAGGACGGCAGCTACGGAGCGCACAACGCCGGCTATATCATGGAGATTCTCGATAAGGTGCTTGAAGAAATTGAGATGAGCCAATCCTTGATTAAATGAAACTAACGGGCTGATTCAGACGTCATGAAGCCGTTGGAAAATACGAGGCGTTAAAGCAGGAAAGAACAAATGAGGATAGATTTAACTGATAAGGCTTTACACTCCGAGTTTCGCCGCAAGGTGGAGGAGTTGAGCGGACAGAACCTCAGCGACTGCTACCAGTGCGGTAAGTGCTCGGGTGGCTGCCCGGTACAGCCGTATGTCGAGGTGTCTCCGA
>JBARRE010000287.1:0-10713 GCA_049644065.1 Sedimentisphaerales bacterium
GCGAATTTATATAATAATGAAGGTTTGCCAGCATCATCTTTTAGAACGGATGAATAATGTTTATTGAATTGACTTTACCAACGCATATATTGACACGTATGCAACCAGCAATGGCCCGGAGTCCTCAAGATCCGGTTGATTTTGATTGGTTTGAATATAATCCAAATTTTCAACAAATAGGAGATGTCCCGCAGTGAGCCCCAATGACAGTAAAAATTCAGCCTACCTGAATCCTAAATTACCGGTCGAAAAGCGCGTGAAAGACCTTCTCTCGCAAATGACACTGGAAGAGAAAGTCGCCCAGATGCTATGTGTATGGCAGGAGAAAGCTAATACACTGGTTGATGACAAAGGTAACTTTGATCTTGAAAAGGCCAAAGAACATTTCGGCCACGGCCACGGTTTGGGTCAGGTTGGCCGGCCAAGTGACGCCGGAGGTGGCATCAATGCCCGGCAGACAGCAGAGTTGACTAACGCCATTCAGAAATTCTTCAGGGAGAACAGCCGGCTGGGTATTCCGGTAATCTTTCATGAGGAATGCCTGCACGGCCAGGCCGCCGTTGACGCTACCAGCTTCTCACAGCCCATCGGTCTTGGTGCAACCTTCAATCCCGAACTCGTTCGCAGACTCTTCGAGATGACTGCTGAGGAAGCCCGTGCAAGAGGAACACATCAGGCGTTGACGCCGGTAGTCGATGTCGCGCGAGAGCCGCGGTGGGGTCGTGTGGAAGAGACCTATGGAGAAGATCCTTATCTTGTCTCACGTATGGGCGTTGCCGCCGTTCAGGGCTTTCAGGGCGATAGGAAATTCACCGACAAGAAGCACGTTATTGCGACCCTAAAGCATTTTGCCGCCCATGGCCAGCCGGAATCCGGCAACAATTGCGCACCGGCTAATATCTCCCTCCGCATACTCCGCGAAGTCTTTCTTTATCCATTCAGAAAGGCCATTCAGGAAGGCGGTGTCATAAGTGTGATGGCCTCGTACAACGAAATCGACGGTGTCCCTTCCCACGCCAATAAATGGCTCCTGCGTGACGTCCTGCGTGACGAGTGGGGCTTCAAAGGATTTGTTGTTTCGGATTATTTCGCCGTTCGCGAATTGAACGAGCGCCCCGGTTTCTTCGGCCAGTTTCTTGCCAGGGACGGTAAAGCCGCCGCTGCTCTCGCCGCTCAAGCAGGTGTCAATATCGAATTGCCCGACGTCGATTGTTATGCCCATCTCACTGAGCTGGCCCAAGAAGGTACGCTCCGGGAATCACTGCTCGATGAACTGGTCGCCCCTATGCTCGAATGGAAATTCAAGCTCGGATTATTTGACGATCCCTACGTGGCCCCTGATATCGCTGAGAAGACTGTAGGCAATGACACCAATCGTCAGCTTGCCTTACAAGCCGCCCGTGAGACTATAACGCTTCTAAAAAATGATAACGCCGTCGCACCTCTCGATTTGAATAAAATCAAGACTCTCGCCGTAATCGGTCCCAACGCAAACCGGGAACTGCTCGGCGGGTACAGCAGCACGCCGAAGCATTGCTCCACTGTATTAGAGGGCATTCGCGACCGCGTTGGTGATTCTGTCCAGGTACTCTATCACGAAGGGTGTAAAATCACTATAGGCGGGTCCTGGCAGGAAGATGAAGTCGTCCCCAGTAATCCCGAGGAGGACCGTAAAAGCATTGCCGAGGCCGTCAAGGTAGCTCAAAAGGCGGATTGCATCGTCCTGGCTATTGGCGGCAATGAGCAGACCTCGCGAGAGGCCTGGGAGAGAAACCATCTGGGCGACCGAACCTCTCTCGACATGGTCGGCCTGCAGGATGAGCTGGTCGATGCCATCGTTGCTACAGGAAAGCCAGTGATTGCCCTTCTGTTTAACGGCCGACCTTTATCCGTACGCAATCTTGCCGAGAAGGTCCCTGTGATTTTCGAATGCTGGTACCTCGGCCAGGAGACCGGCCGGGCAGTCGCCGAAGCGCTCTTCGGAGATATCAATCCCGGCGGCAAGTTGCCCATGACCATTCCCCGTTCGGTCGGGCATGTCCCCGCCTACTACAATTACAAACCATCCGCTCGTCGCGGGTATCTCTTCGACGATGTGAGACCGCTGTATGCCTTCGGCTTCGGTCTCAGTTATACGCAATTCAAATTCAGCAAACCTCGACTTGAAAAGGAGATTATAACGTCGGATGAATCCACACGCTTACTCGTTGACGTCGCTAATTCAGGCAAGGTTTCCGGCGACGAAGTCGTGCAAATGTACATTCGCGATTGCATAAGCTCCGTGACTCGACCGGTGAAAGAACTCAAGGGCTTTCAACGAATCACGCTGGAACCCGGTGAAACGCAAACTGTCTGCCTGGACATCACACCCGAACATCTGGCTTTCTACAACATCGATATGGACTATGTGGTCGAACCGGGCGAATTCAAGATTATGGTCGGCAGTTCCTCGCGTGATGAGGACCTCCAGCAGATAGTCTTAACCGTAAAATAAATTAACAATAAAAAACCGCTATACTATGAAATCCGTGAAGGAGGCACATCATGGGCAAGACATTTGTCCTAAAAATCTTATGTGTATCGCTGGTTCTGGTATTGGCCGTAAGCATCTTTGCTCAGCAAACCCAGCGCGGTGCAAATAATAGATGGGCGGAGATTCGGCGTTTGACGGCTGAAGACCATCAGAGAATGATGGATCTTCTGGGCATCAAGTCACTTCGGCCGGGAAGAAACGGCATGAATCCTCAAGCGGATAATTATGCCAACTACGATGAGTCAAAGGCCAATCTATATCCGAATCTGCCGGATCCTTTGGTATTGAAGAACGGACAGAAAGTCACGACGGCCGAGATGTGGTGGAACCAACGACGGCCGGAGATTGTTGAGGACTTTGACAGGGAAATCTACGGTCGAGTGCCCAGGAATACTCCCAAGGTCAATTGGGAAGTAACCGGCACGACCAATGAAAAGAACGGCGAAGTACCTGTCATCACGAAACAACTCGTGGGCCACGTTGACAATTCATCGTATCCGGCCATATCCGTCGATATCCAGTTGACGTTGACCACACCGGCCAATGCTGCGGAACCGGTGCCGGTGATCATGGAATTCGGTTTTGGTGGACGCTTTGGCAAACCCCGACGCGGCAGCGGACCGACCTGGCAACAACAAGTGCTTGCTAAGGGATGGGGCTATGCCATCATTGTGCCGAACAGCATTCAGGCCGACAACGGCGCCGGACTGAACCAGGGCATCGTCGGCCTGTGTAACAAGGGGCAGCCCCGCAAAGTGGATGACTGGGGTGCCTTGCGTGCATGGGCCTGGGGTGCCAGTCGCGCCCTTGATTATTTTGAGACTGACAAATCTGTGGATGCCAAAAAGGTCGGGCTTGAGGGTCACTCACGCTATGGCAAGGCAACGTTAGTGGCCATGGCGTATGACCAGCGTTTCGCAATCGCCTATGTCAGCTCCTCAGGTGCAGGCGGCGCCAGTCTTTTCCGCCGTGATTGTGGCGAGATCGTGGAAAATGTCGCTGGATCGGGCGAGTACCACTGGATGGCTGGCAATTTCCTTAAGTACGCAGGGCCCCTGACTTGGGACGATTTGCCTATTGACGCTCACGAGCTGGTCGCCCTGTGCGCCCTGCGTCCTGTGTTCATCAGCAGCGGTTCGAATAATGGCGATGCCTGGGTGGACGCCAGGGGCATGTTCATGGCCGCGGCCAGTGCCGGACCGGTGTACAAGCTGCTGGGAAAAAAGGATATGGGCACCACCGAATTCCCTCCCATAGAGACTGCATTGATCGACGGTGACGTTGCCTTCCGCCAACATAGCGGTGGGCACACTCCCGGACCGAACTGGCCTACATTCCTGACGTTCGCCCAAAGATACCTTCACGTGAATCAGTAGGTGGATAAAGACAGCCGAATTGTCTAAGTAATGATGATAGCCAAGTTAAATTTAGAATCGAGATGAGATGATGAAATTTATCCTTAGAATTCTGGTAACCATTAACGTAGTCTTTTTGTGTCCCTGTGTTGTCCTGGCAGTCGGCCAGACGCAATATGTGGATTTTCTTAACAGCCAGGGCAGTTTCTGTCTGGCACAAAAGGACCGCCTCGCGACGCTTTACGTTGGTTCGCAGGATCACGCTGGTGTTGTGCGCGCGGTCAGGGACTTGCAGGCTGACATTAAGCGTGTTACGGACCGCAATCCCATAGTCACCCACGAACAAGCCGGTCTTGGAAACAATACGGTCATCATAGGCACAATTGGAAAGAACTCCATCATCGACCGGTTGATCCAGGATGGCAAGATCGATATCACGGAGGTCGCCGGCAAATGGGAGTCGTTTCTCATTCAGGTTGTGCCGGAACCGCTGCCCGGCGTGGCCAACGGATTAATTATCGCCGGCAGTGACAAAAGGGGGACTATCTACGGCATTTATGATCTGTCCGAGCAGATCGGAGTCTCTCCGTGGTATTGGTGGGCGGATGTGCCGGTCAAACAAAAAGAGGCCCTGTTTGTAAAGCCGGGACGATATACGCAAGGTGAACCGGCGGTCAAATACAGGGGGATTTTTCTAAACGATGAAGAGCCGGCGTTGGGTCGCTGGGCCGTGGAAAAATATGGCGGATTCAGCCATGAGTTTTATGAGAAACTGTTTGAACTTATCTTGCGGATGAAGGGCAACTACCTTTGGCCGGCCATGTGGTGGGCAAGCTTCAACAGTGACGACCCGCTCAATCCGAAATTGGCGGACGAATATGGCATCGTGATGGGCACCACTCACCATGAGCCGATGATGCGTGCCCATGCCGAGTGGAAAAAAATAAAAGGAGGCCAATGGAACTACGAAACCAACGCCGAAAAGCTGCGTGAATTCTGGACACAGGGAATTCAGCGGATGGGTTCATACGAAAGCATCGTAACCCTGGCCATGCGTGGCGATGGTGACAAGGCCATGAGCGAAGGCACAAATATCGCTTTGCTGGAGAAGATTGTGGCCGACCAGCGCAAAATCCTCGCTGACGTCACAGGCAAAGATGTAACCACGGTTCCACAATTATGGGCTTGATATAAGGTAGTGCAGGATTACTATGACAAAGGAATGCGGGTGCCGGAGGATGTCACCTTATTATTGTGCGATGACAACTGGGGAAATGTCCGCAGGTTACCTAAGCCTGGTGATCCGCCACGGTCCGGTGGATATGGGATGTATTATCATTTTGACTTTGTTGGCGGCCCCAGAAATTATAAGTGGCTTAATACAAGTCCGATAGCCCGCGTATGGGAGCAGATGCACTTAGCTTATCGTCACGGGGTAGATAGAATCTGGCTTGTGAATGTGGGTGACCTCAAGCCCATGGAATTTCCCATCGAATTTTTCCTGGATTATGCATGGAATCCCAATCGGTGGCCGGCGGAACGTTTGCCCGAATATACGCGACTATGGGCAGAACAACAATTTGGCCCTGAACACGCTGCAGCCATCGCCGAGATCCTCTCCAAATATACTAAATACAATAGTCGCCGGAAACCTGAGATGCTTTCCTCCGATACCTATAGCCTGGTCAACTATCGGGAGGCAGAAACTATTGTGTCTGACTACAACAAACTGGCAGAAAAAGCTGAACGGATTAATAAGGCTCTGCCTTCCGAATACAAGGATGCTTATTACCAGCTTGTGCTGCATCCCGTGATAGCCTGTTCCAACTTGAACGATCTTCGTGTAACCGTCGGCAAGAATCACCTCTATGTGAAACAGGGTCGTGCCGCCACGAATGATCTGGCAGAAAAAGCCAAACAGTTATTTGCCAAAGATGCTGAGATTTCCCACTATTACAATAAGATCATGGCGAACGGCAAATGGAACCATATGATGGATCAAACGCATATCAGCTACACATACTGGCAGCAACCAAATAAAGATGTCATGCCAAAAATCCAGGAGATTGAGATACCTGCTGCAGCGGATATGGGAGTTTCGATAGAAGGCTCGGATGGCTGGTGGCCAAACAAAGGCAGCGATGCAGTGTTGCCTGAATTCGATCTCTATAATCAACAGAAATATTATATAGAAGTATTTAATCGCGGACAGGTTCCTTTTGATTACAAAATTGAATCAGGAGAATCGTGGCTATTAGTGACACCTAATCAAGGAACGGTTGAAAAGGAGCAACGTCTGTGGATAAGCGTAGACTTCCAGCAGGTACCAAATGGTAAGAATCGCGCTGCGATTACGGTAACCGGGCCGAATAGAAGCAGTGTTGTTATTCAGGCTATTGTTAACAATCCCGAAGTTCCGAAACGGGACCAGGTCAGAGGTTTTGTCGAGAGTAATGGATACGTTTCCATTGAGGCTGAACATTATACTAAAGCAATCAATGCAGATCCAATCAAATGGCAGCATATTCCGAATTTAGGCCGAACACTTTCCGGCATAACTCCTGTGCCAGTCACAGCAAAAGGCCAAACACCTGAAGGAGACAGTCCTCGATTAGAATACAGCATGTATCTTTTTAATAGCGGTAAAGTGAAAGTCAATGTGTATCTATCCCCGACACAAAACTTTCATAATACTCAAGGATTGCGATATTCCATCTCGTTCGATGACCAGACGCCGCAGATTATCAACATCCATGAGAAGGACACAATTCCAGACTGGAAGTACCCTCCAGCCTGGAACCAAGCGGTCGGTGAAAATATTAAAGTAAAGACTTCTGAACACCTCCTCAAAAAGCCAGGTGAGCATGTTCTGAAATTCTGGATGGTTGATCCGGGTATCGTACTTCAGAAAATTGTCGTGGATACGGGCGGTGTCAAGCCGAGCTATCTTGGCCCGCCTGAAAGCTACCACAACAGTGGCTTAGGTGCCTTTGTCACTGGAAATTACCGCAATCTGTTCGTCGAGGCCGGGCACTCCCAAGAGGAAGTGGCCGCGAAAATCAATAGGGCTTACCAACAGCTCTTCCGCGGCGACCCGAACACGCAGACGCTCTATTACCCTGCCGGCTCCAACGCCAATGGTCCGCTGGCGTATATGCCTGACATCAATCATAACGATGTGCGCTCCGAGGGCATGTCCTACGGCATGATGATCGCCGTGCAATTAGACAAGAAGGCCGAGTTCGATGCCCTGTGGAATTGGTCCATGACCTATATGTATCATGATGATCCCAAGCATCCCACATACGGCTTCTTCTCGTGGCAGATGCGTTACGACGGCACAGCCATGAGTGAATTACCTGCGCCGGATGGCGAAGAGTATTACGCCATGGCGCTGTATTTTGCCGCGGGGCGATGGGGCAATGGCACGGGTATCTACAATTACAAGGCCCAGGCGGACAAACTCCTGACCCACATGGTGCACCGCGAGCCAATTACGGGCATGGTCAAGGGCCGGTTTGCCAGAGAGCAAACCGTGGGCAAGGAGGTCAATGTCGAACACGCCATGATCCTTTTTTCGCCCGATTCCAGACGGAACAACATGACCGATCCATCTTACCATTTACCCGCGTTCTACGAGTTGTGGGCGCAATGGGGACCGAAGGAGGATCGGGCTTTTTGGCAGCGTGCCGCCACTGTCAGTCGTGATTTCTTTCAGCAAACGACGAATCCCCAAACAGGCCTGGCTCCCAATTACGCCAATTTCGACGGCACGCCATTTAAGTCCTTCGGCCGGAGCGATGCGTTTCGGCACGACGCGTGGCGTACGGCCAGTAATTGGGCCGTGGACTGGTCCTGGTGGGCCAAAGATCCGCGAGAAAGGGACTTGAGCGACCGGATTCAGGCGTTTTTCGAGTCCCAGGGGATGGATACTTACGGAGACCAATACGAACTTGACGGCACTCCTTTAGGCAAGGCGCATCCGACCGGTCTGGTGAGCACTAATGCTGTCGCCTCTCTGGCGGCCACGAATGGCCCGCGTGCGCAAAAGTTTGTCGAAGCCCTGTGGAACGCCGAGATTCCCTCGGGGCGGTACCGTTACTATGATGGATTATTGTATTTCATGAGCCTGCTTCATTGCAGCGGCCAATTCCACATCTGGACGCCGCAATAACAGCCGTTAATCGATGAAGGAGTGCACACTATGCAGAATAGAAACATTTCCATGACAAACATTAGGTCGGCTTGCGTTCTAATGATAGTGTTGCTTTCAGCGGCTTGCGGCGAGATGACCCGCCCGATGAAAAATCCCTCCGAAGGTGCAGGTGCCTTCGCCACTGGCAAGTATCGTAACCTGTTTGTCGAGACCGGGCACTCCCCCCAGGAAGTAACCGGAAAAATCAACGCCGCGTTTAAGCAATTGTTCCACGGCGATCCAAATACACAGGCGGTTTATTTCCCGGCCGGGACAAACACAAATGGGCCGCTGGCCTATATCTGCGACATCAACAACAAGGACGTGCGCTCCGAGGGCATGTCATACGGCATGATGATCGCCGTGCAATTGGACAAGAAGGCCGAGTTCGATGCGATCTGGAACTGGGCCAGAACGTACATGTATCACGATGATCCCAATCACCCGGGCTACGGCTACTTCTCCTGGTCAGTGAAAAGAGACGGTAAACCAAACGACGAAATGCCCGCCCCGGATGGCGAAGAGTATTTCGCCATGGCGCTATACTTTGCATCAGGGCGCTGGGACAACAGCGTTGGCATCTATAACTACCGGGACCAGGCGGACCGGCTCCTAACAGATATGAGACACCGCAAGCTCATTACCGGCCCCACAGTCATTGGCCCTCGCACTGCCGGCGACCTCTTTGAGCCGGAACATAAGATGGTTCGTTTCACCCCGGACGTCGACAATCGTGAACACACCGATCCATCTTATCACCTGCCCGCGTTCTATGAGCTGTGGGCGTTGTGGGGTCCCGAGGGGGATCGGCCCTTCTGGGCACAGGCTGCCCGTGCGAGTCGCGATTTCTTTCAGCGAGTAACACATCCGACCACGGGCTTAGCCCCGGATTATGCCAATTTCGACGCTACGCCCTGGGCGAGCCCCTGGAATCCACGATCCGTCAATTTTCAGGTCGACGCTTGGCGCACAGCCATGAATTGGTCGATGGACTGGGCCTGGTGGGCAAAGGACATCAGAGAACGGCAACTCAGTGATCGCCTTCAGGCGTTTTTCGAGTCACAAGGTATGTCCGATTACAAGAGCCATTTCACACTCGATGGCACCCCCATCGGCGGCGCTCATTCGACTGGATTGGTGGCCATGAATGCCGTGGCCAGTCTTGCGGCAACTCATGGGCGTGCAAAACAGTTCGTCGAGGCACTCTGGAATACATCGATCCCATCGGGGCGATACCGTTACTACGACGGCATGTTGTATCTGCTGGGCATGCTCCACTGCAGCGGCCAATTCCACATCTTGTCTCCGCAATAGGAGTAGCCTCAATCTGTGGGCCTTTTTATTCACCTGGAGAGGGGGCAGAAGCGATCCAGTTATCAGGGTCGTTGCCATAATCAGTGGGAATTCTTCGCGTCAGCGACTGGCCGTAGCCGTCCGCTTCGACGGGCCAAAGATCCAGCAATCCGGGGCTGTCATCAGGATGCGCTCCGTCGCTGTAATTGACTCGATCAACGCGGATATATTGGCGTATGTTCTCTTTGTCCACATCGCCGGGCATGCTAAGCTCCAGGCTTTCGCCTGCGTTGCTAAGGTTGCCGTCGTAGGGGCCGAGCATTTTCTCGGCAGGTACGCCCGGATAGCGCCAGGAAAATGCCGCCGGATGATTGACGACTAAGAGCACGTCCCCAGCAGGGATAGTCACCGGCACATCTGCCGGGAAGGTAAACTCAATGCCGTCGGTAAACTTCCACGGCTGGCCTTTGTCGTAGCGGTATAGCGTTACTGGCTCGGTGCTGATATTCTGAAGCTCGATATATTCATATTGGTCATTGGTGTATGAGCCGCCATCGGGCCAGTTAGGATTGTACATGATTTCGCGGATGACGATGAGGCCCACTTTCGGATACGAATTAGCGGAGCCCGGCGTGTTCTGTTCCATCGCTACGAATGTAGGGGCAACCCCATGTGGTTGCCCAGGGCAGGCACGCGGGCCTGCCCCTACGTAACGTCCGAACGAGATTCCCGTTTCAGAAGCGCCGAAATCCTCGACGTTGCGAAAGCCTGTTAATGCATCGTTTTGTGCCGAGCTTAAGTATAAACGTTCGCCATTCTCGCTGAAGGCGAAAGGCTCATAAGCACCCGGATCGTTCGCATTGCCGAAATTCAGGTCTTCGTATAAAACGAGGTATCCATTCGGGCCGATTGTAGTTCCGTTGGCAATTTTGTATTTGGCCAGGTTATCATTGCTGTCACTCAGGAACCAGCCGCCAATGTCAATCGCGATCCCCGTCGTATTATATAATTCGATCCAGTCCGAAGCCTCGGCGTGCGAATGAGCAAGGACCTCGTTAATCACTATGGCACCGGGATTGGGAATTATGCCGTTGTCATCCTGTCCCGGCGAGCCGCCGGCGTAAGCGCTTGGGCGCCAGGAGTCTTTCTCGTTCCAACTGTTCAGATCGGAATTAGTCGAATCGAGGATCGTCAGCGAAAAACCTTCGCCGTCGGTAATGGAGCGCCAGCCATCTTCGTAGCGGAAGTTCAGGATCATTCTGCCGATGGCGTCCTGGAGTTCGATCCTTTCGCCGGCATTGTTCAGCTTGCCGGAGTATTGGCCTGCGATGTTGACA
>JBARRE010000288.1:0-1877 GCA_049644065.1 Sedimentisphaerales bacterium
AGTTGTATGTCCCAATCATTTAGGCCAGGTGGATTACGGAATATGGCCGAAAAATCATGGCCATCTTCTTTCTCATACCCGCCACTGTCCACGAAAATGATCTCTGGGGAGGCATGCGAATAAGGTAAAGGAATATGCCTGTGAAAAATGTCATAAGCACTGACCAGTAACGATTCAGTAAGTACGGGTCCTACTGCCCTCAGCACCTCCGTCACCTCGGAAACTAGCCCGCTTGTTGGATTGTTATCCTCTGGCAGTGCTGTTTTCGTCCCAAAGAAGTCCAGGTCCTTAGTGCCCTTTCCACGATTGAATAAGTCGAATCCCTTGCTCGAAAACGCAGGCACCAAGAGCGGTGTCTCCACAACTACGTCAGACGCGGGATGTCTGAGCTTACTTTTCCTTGCCAGCATGAAGACACTCCAAATCTGCACATGATAGACATTTTCCACACGGTTGCACTTCTCCGATTTCACAGCTATAGGTCAATTCCAAAGGTACGTTCTCCCTGCAACAAAAATCCCATATCTCCGATTTATTCCACTGAATAAATGGTGCGTCGACAGAAACGCTTCCATTCGTATAAGCCTCATAAACTGGCTTTGTTTGTTGCATGAATTCTTGTGAACAATCCCAGTATCCTGTACCCGCATGGATTCCGATCGCAATCAAACCACTTTTATATTTAAAACTCATCAGAGCTGTGTACAGTAAAAATGCATTTCTCCCTTGAATTAATCCCTGCCCCCATTCTCTGCCAAAAGATATATTGATTCTGTCAAGCGGAATGTTATAATGCTCCATAATCCTCGCAACAGCCTCCGTCTCTCGCTCTGCAGCCAGTTGCCCATAGTTGATAAACAATCCACGAACTTGAAAGCCTTCAGAAAGATAATACGCTATGCATGCAGTCGAGTCTATTCCGCCGCTCAGCAGGATCAAGACATTAGTTTTGTTGGGCACTTCTCCGGTCATGTCGACATCTCATATTCCCACTGAATCCAGCCAACACATTACTTGGGCATGTCCTCTTACCTCACAGGCGGGAATTAAAGGTACCCGTTATAATCTCTTAATAAAACCTATCTGTCGTCTGAAAAACTCGCATCTTTGCTTCCGTCTTCTGTCGCTTGCTAATAACTAATCTAAACTATTTCGTCGGTTTTTCAAGACAAAAACCTGGTCTTTACCAACCATTCTTTATATACAGCGTTTGTCGATGGTCAAATGTTGATAACAAACTTGAGAACTCATGCAAAAAAGTGAAAAAAAGTCATATTTTCTCATATTTCGCTACGAAAAAGCTTATTTCCGAGGAAAAAAGCAAGGATTCAGAAGTCAGAAAACTATTTTTAGACGGGATTTACAAGATTTACACTGATTTTTGTCTTTTTCTTTTCACAATGTTTATCCTGTTAATCCTGTCTAATTTAATTTGATTATCCCCAGCACGCAATACGCACTACGCACCACGAACAAAGGACGCCGTCTCACGGAGATTTTTTTGAAATACTCTGGACATTTTGGGAGATAGTTCGTATAATAGTTAACGAATAGAATTTAGAATACATAAACAAGTAAAAATGCAAAAGGAAAAAGGGAAAAAAGAAAATACGGAATACAGGAGACTTTGTTATTTATGATTTATTAATTATTATTGATTATTTCTCTGCGGCCTCTGTACTACAATCTTTCAACTTCTTGTTTTTTGTGCGTGTTTTTTGAAACAGTCAACTGTAACCTATTTGTTTGCAATATGTTATCAGACTTTCTTCAAAAAGGAACTTTTGGCCTTTTGTTTTTCGCCGTAGTCCGCTTTTCGCCGCCTTCGCAAGAAACTGAGGCGGCGAAAAGAAAGGCGAAGGCGAAAAACAATTCGC
>JBARRE010000289.1:0-5742 GCA_049644065.1 Sedimentisphaerales bacterium
GTTATATGGTAAATATTAATGGGCAGCGATAAACAAGATCAACAAGAAAAAGTTCGTATCCGTGATGTCTTAGAGTCTTTACCTGTTTTATCCGAAGACGTATTTCTCAAAATGCAAGCCATGAATATTGATTTGGTCGATGCATATCTATCAGAATGGGAAACTGCACTTTTGGCTCAATATATGGAAGAAGAACGTACTCCATCTGAAAGTGCTATAACCGTCTCAGCGTTTAGCCAAATGTGGATATTTGGGCTATATGAATTATTAAGAACTTGGCGTCAGCGGGCTTTAGGTGTCTATAAATTTGCCCATGAACTTCGGTCACTTGATAAGCCAGAAAGAACTAAATTTGTTACAAAGAGGAAGCAGCAAATTACGAAAGCAACAGATTTAGCAGGATCAGAAGCTTTTTTCTGGCTACCTTATGAAAAGGCTGCAGAAGATGATGATTATGTTGAGAGTATTCGTAAAGCAGTTGATCAGTCTGAGAGATTATTTCGAAGAGTTGAATCATTAAGGATGTCACTTGCAAAACATGAGGTCACAAAAGAAAAAGGCTCTTTTGCTATGGCCTCAGGCTGTGGAGGAATTGATAAGAGCGATGGCTCTATCTATTGGCAGATCACATTGCAAGGGAATGAAGCTGACATCATATCTCGAAGATCATTAGCTAATGATTGCCGCGGTCTTGTTAAGGATAGGTCACATGTAATATTACCGATCAATATTCAAGAGAAAATGAAAGCTTTTCCAAAGCATAGTTACGCGCTTAAAAAAGTCACTGTAGTTCTAAAGGATGGAACAGAATATAAAGATGTTCTTGTTGCTTGGTTAAGAGAAATTGTTGGTGTTCTTGGTCTAGACAAAATACCATTTAATGCAGATGATGTTGTTGATGTAAGGCACGAACCAACTTTAGAAAGAAATAGGGACAGCTCCTATTAGATCCTTAAAGAAACTTAAAGAAACTAGGGACAGTCACCTATTAAAATTTAGGTAACAAGGGAATTGCAGGAGTATGCCTGCCCCATAGGGGATACATTTTTCGATGAGTTGTGCTTGCTAATTAATTCGTATATCGTATTGCGTATAGCGTATCGCGGGAAGGATTAGAAAGAACCAGGGACAGCCTTTGTCATTGATTATTTTCTATTGACTATTTATTATTTCTCTGAGGTAAAACTGAAAATTAGTATTAATGGCTGGTGACAGTACGCAGGAATCGGTGGTTGTCAGTAATAGAAAAATTATAGTGACACAGAATATGGATTACAACATCCGCGAAATGACAATCGGTGATTACGAAGAGGCTTATCACCTTTGGGAATTAACCGAAGGTTTATGTCTCGATGAGGGCGATTCTCGAGAAGCCATCGGAGTCTACCTCAAACGGAATCAAGGGCTTTGCTTCGTCGCATATGACGATGACCGAATCATTGGTACCGTGCTGTGCGGCCATGAAGGCAGAAGAGGCATTTTGCGTCATCTGGCCGTCAAGCGCGGGTACAGGGGCAAGGGTATTGGACGAGCACTTATTAAACAGTCCTTGCTGGCTCTTTCAAAAGCCGGGATCAAGAAATGCAATACCTTCGTTATGGATGATAATGTCGAGGGGCGACGTTTTTGGGAGTATATGGGATGGTACATCCTTGAGGACAATTACCGAACGTTTCAGATTCCAACCATCTAAGGCGAAAACCAGGGACAGCCCTTGTCATGGCTAAGCCATAAATTGACGATTTTCGATTTGCTATTTACGATTTAGAAAAACTAATAAGTACAATGAACAACGGAACAGTTCACAAAAAACGGTGACTGTCCTTAATAAAATCTCTTTATCTGCCTTTTCTTTAGGGTATAATCATATACATGGTTGAAAAGTCAAAATGCCTATCAGTGTTCCGTACTAGTTCCTCTTCTGGTAATTCCTTCAGGACCAGAGCTATTGGATTGTTTCGTCTTTCATATGTCATTATCTGCATTGGATTAGGAGTTTTTCTAAACTCTTGTGAACGCAAGGATAAAATTAAGATTCCTTTTGGCTATGACCCGGAATTCGACTATCTGACAGTTTTAAGATCCGGTTCCGCTTATGCCTATGAACCGACAAATGACTATCCTGAACTCTCTTACCAGGATCATACTAATGAGAAACTGGTTGAGCTGAAAAATCGATATAATCTTGACAGTGTGGCGGGTACAGGAGATGAGCTGGCAAGGATTCTGAATCTTTTTAACTGGGTACACGATGAGATCAGTCATGATGGGGGAAATTCCACACCGGATCCCGAAAATTCACTTTCCATCCTGGACTATTGCCGGGAGACCGATAAAGGTGTGAATTGTGTCTATATGGCAATAATATTTAATGAAGCCTGTCTCTCGATGGGATTTAAATCAAGGGTTATCCATGGCAATGCTAAAAAATTTATATTCAATGGTGAATGGCACACCTTCAATGCAGTATATTCATCGGCCCTGGATAAGTGGATATTCATGGATCCGATGAAACGCGCTTATTTCATGGATGAAAACAACAATCTCCTGAGTATTGCAGAAATAAGGCAATTTTTGATAGAAGGAAAACCAATTTTAATAAATCCAGAGGCAGATTATAATGGCCTTTCGTTTGATAAAGATGAGTACCTACATTACCTTACCAAGAACTTTTATCGTTTTTCCTGCTCTGTGGAATCGAAATTTAACAATTACGGGATGTTTCACTTAACCGGAGTAACACGGAATTATGTCCACCTTGACCCGGGAGGGGAACCTCAGGATGGCCTGGGAGTGGCCACCAATTGCTGCACAAGCAACCCGGATTATTTCTGGGCAAGCCCTGAATGAATAGACTCCGGTTTATATCCAGTCGAATTCAACATTATTCCTTGACAACCAGAAAAACCAGGCACAGCCTTTGTCATAGCTAAGCCATAAATTGACGATTTTCGATTTGCGATTTGCGATTTGCGATTGTATTTGATTATATCTCGGTGCTCTCTGTGCCCTCTGTGGCCAGAAATTAATCCGGGAAATTTAGTTTTGCAAATTCACCAAAGTATTTTTTTGCTGCTTTGTCGTATGCCTTTGCGGCCTGTGTCTGGGTATCGAATGAGCCGAGATATATTCTTTTGCCGCCGACTATGAGCATCGCCTTCCACGGCCGTCCGCGCGAGCTGTATGAGACACCTTTGTATTTCGAGAGGCTTTTCGGCCTTCGCTTTCGATTGTTCCAGCAGTTCTGCTGTCTGGTGGCGGGCCTGAGATTGGCCTTACGATTATCGAGGCTGTTTCCGTTGATATGGTCGCACTCGAGGCCATCGGGAATATTCACAATTTCGCGATGCATGCGGATTGTTTTTTTCCTTCTGCCTTTTTCGGCCGGACCCGTTCTGACGGCGTAAAATTTATTGTAAACTCTGGAAGCGGACCATTTGTACTCGCTCAGCCGGTAATATTCGTCCGGATCGACGATGGCGAATTTGCCCTGGCTCAGGGGTATTCGCCTGAAGGCGTAGCCGTAGCGCAGCCGGCGGTATAAAAGCACCGGCCCGGCCAGAATATACTCCAGCCGGTTCGGAATCGTAAATGACAGAACGACCTTAATGAGACCGCCCCCCAACTCCTGAAGTATCAGGAGAAATCCTAAGCTCTAAACCTGTCCTGAGCGCAGTCGAATGGATCCTAAACAAGCCCGAATGACAGAAATTGAAAATTCAAAACTGTTTTAGGGAAATCGGGGGACACCTTACTTATTTCTCCCTCTCATTTTAGGGAATTAAAGTTGTCCGAGAAAAAACCAGGACAGCGGAGCTGTTGAAAACAGTGAGATTGCTTCGTCGCTGCGCTTCTCGCAACGACACAAGGTGTGCGTTTTTCAATGATTTGAGCTTGATAATGAATTCGTATATCTTACGGGCGGGGCCTCGTAATTTATTAATTATGATTTACTATTGATTATTTAGATTCTTAGAGACTAAAATCATGCCGGATTGTTTATGATGGTTTCGTGCGTGCTCAGATTAGCCCAAAGCGTTCACAACAACTTTCGGATTTTCCTCAAAGACTCGAAGCAGCGCCATTGCAGGACCTCTCGGCGTCCTTCGGCCCTGCTCCCAGTTCTGCACCGTGTCAACACTTACCCCTATCATCCTTGCAAATTGCGACTGCGAAACTTTAACGGATTTTCTGAGCTTGCGTATATCTACGGCGTTGTACTTAAAAGCACGAGAGGCTTTCACCCGCCCTCTTCGAATTTTGCCTGCCTCTTTAATACTCTTGCTTAGGTCTTCAAATAATTTTCGGTTCATGTCAATTCCTCCATCACCAATTTTCTTAAACTTGCCAGTTGTTTTTGAGTCAGGTCGTCCTTTTTGCTTTTCTCGTATGCAACCAACATAAATATCTTACTGTCAGCGGTCACATAGTAGTATATGACTCTAATGCCTCCACTCTTGCCTTTGCCGGCTATTCGCCAACGAAGCTTTCGCAATCCCCCGCTGTTCTTGATCAGCGCTCCGGCTAATGGATTGACGACCAACACACGCTGAAGGTCCCTATAAGCTTCATCGCTAATCAAGCCGGTAATCTGTTTGGTGAAGACACTCGTTTCATAAATCTCCATACATATATAATATACGTCATTGGCGTACTGTCGATCAAGAAAATTACGCCATTTTGTTAAAAAATTCTCACTTTTTTCACAAAAGAACGCACCTCTGATGTTTCTTAGTCGCCTATCTCATTTTTTCACAAGCAGTTACATTCATGGAGCAAAAATGTGGGGATGGATGAATTTATATAATTCTCAGGACAAGCCTTCGTTGCCTTTGCCATATACTATTGACTATGGCTAAGCCATAAATTTATTATTCTTTTCCTCTTTAATCAGCGTTAATCAGTGTTAATCCGGGAAATTTAGTCTTGCGTACTGTCCGAAGTATTTTTTGGCGGCTCTGTCGTATGCCCTTGCGGCCTGTGTCTGGGTATCGAATGAGCCGAGATATGTAAATTTTCCGTTAACGGTCAGCATGGCCTTCCATGGCCGACCACGCGAGCTGTATGAGACACCTTTGTATTTCGAGAGGCTTTTCGGCCTTCGCTTTCTATTGTTCCAGCAGTTCTGCTGTCTTGTGGCGGGCCTGAGATTGGCCATACGATTATCGAGGCTGTTTCCGTTGATATGGTCGCACTCCAGGCCATCGGGAATATTGGCAATTTCGCGATGCATGCGGATTGTTTTTCTCCTTCTGCCTTTTACGGCCGGACCGCTTCTGACGGCGTAAAATTTACTGTAAACTCTGGAAGCGGACCATTTGTACTCGCTCAGCCGGTAATATTCGTCCGGATCGACGATGGTGAATTTGCCCTGGGACAGGAGTATTCGCCTAAAGGCGTAGCCGTAGCGCAACCGGCGGTATAAAAGCACCGGCCCAGCCAGAATATACTCCAGCCGGTTCGGAATCGTAAATGACAGAACGACCTTAATGAGACCGCCCCCGTTGCAAATGTTAGTGGTTAGTAGCCGTTATCTCTTATGGCTATGTTTGCCTTTTTTATGTCTTTTTGCCGGAGGGCAAAAAAAGCCGCCCCCTATAATTGGAGCTACCTGCGCGTTTGATGCGAAAATCTACAAAAATGTAGGCGGTGTTTTTGACGTAAGTCCCGGCCGGACAGGCAATAAAAAAAAAGTTCAAATTTCCGATTTTTGTTCGGCGCTACCATCGCTTTTGGTCGAAA
>JBARRE010000290.1:0-8854 GCA_049644065.1 Sedimentisphaerales bacterium
GCTCTGAGCCCAGTCGAAGGGTTGCCCCACTTTGGCTGATGAGAACGCAGAAATAATCATTAATCAATAATCAATAATCAATAGTAAGGGCCCCACCATTTTTGATCTGAGAAATAATCAATAATCAATAATCATTAATCAATAGTAAGTGCCCCACCATTTTTGATCGACAGGCACCTGTGATTTGCAGAAATTGGAATTTGCCATACATACAAAAAGAGGCGTTTGATACACGTATCAAACGCCCCGGTAAGCTAAAGCCAATATTTCTCTAAGTCATTCGAGCCTGGCCTACGGTTCAGTCAGTGAATTATCCTTCAACCAGTCTTCCTCTAATATGGCCAAATCCAGATCATCGACTTTGCAGTCACCATTGAGGTCCCCGGGAAACGGCACGTAATCCGGCAGTGACCGGGCTGCTTCACAACCGTCGTTATACACGTTGATCGTGATATTGTCCGAACCGGTTTTTTCACCGTCTGAGGCATCCAACTGCAAGACATACTCGCCCAGGGCTGCCAGGGTAATACTCGTATCCTCGGCGCTCGGATCGGCAATCACGGCGTCGGGATTGTTGGGATCATCCGGTTCGCTAACCACCGTCCACTGCACCGTATAAGCATCGTCATAGGTAACGCTCGCGTCCAGATTCTTTGTCCTGGCACTGCCGTCGTCGGCCAGCCAGGTCAGTAAATCGGGACCGGCGTCCACCTGGGGAGCCTGATTATCTGCCAGGAAGCTAAAAATAGGTCCAAAAATCGGATCATTGGGATCGCCGACATAAGTATCGATCGCCCAATAGTACTTTACCTTTGGTTGAGTTTGCACGGCCACGGATGTCACGTTCTGCTTGCTTGCAATCCGGATGGCTGCCGGGTCGGTAAACGAATACAGGGCTTCCCAGTTGTCGGTAAAGTAGACGTCAACCAGCACCGGCTCACCAGGCACACAAGGATCAGGCAAAGTCCAGCTCAACTCGACCGCACCAGGTGCCGCCAATCCACCGTCGAGGGGATTTGGTTTAAGCTTGTGAACACCCTTCAACGTAGTTTGGCCTTCATTAGTGACGTCATAATCCAACTGCACCGTGCCGTTCCCGCCAAAGGCGGTAATCCAGCCGTTGTCGATGTATCCCTGAACGATTGAGACTACATTGGCGTCAATTATCAGCGTCCCGGCTGTGATGTTCAACGTGCCGTTCATCGTGCCGCCATCGTCTCTCATGTTTAAATCGCCATTGACGATAATAGTTCCACCATCCAGATTCACTTCAGCTGTACTTGCAGTCAACTCCGGAATCATGAAATCATCCGCAACGATAATCGTACCACCGGTCATATTGACGATGCCCGGATCGCCACCTCCCACCTCGAAGTCACGACCAACATTTATGGTGCCACTGATCATATTAAGTGTCCCGGATCCACCGTTCTTGCCTAATAGCAGGTCATCCCCGCTAATCACAAGGGTTCCCCCGTCCACAGTCAGGGCTGACCCTTCTTCATATCCAACGTGCACCCTGCTCGCCAAAGCGCCTTCGCTGGCGATAGTCGGGCCGGGGGGGCCATTTCTGACTTTGGCCCAGTGGGCAGGGGTGGGGAATTCGGACCAGTTTTCTGGCGTGCTCCAGAGGTGGTCGCCGGGCGCGCCATCCGTCCAGGTCGCGTCTTGTGCCTGAACATTACCCACCAGAGATAAAGCCAAAACAAAGCAAATCAGGTAAATCAATCTTGTATTCATAATGCTTCTCCTTCAAAAAAGAGAGTTAATATTGAATAAAAACGAATAAATATGATTTTCGTCTTAATTACGCTAACCGATACGCCTGCGTGGGGCATTTGTCGCCCTGTGATTCGATATCACCTCTTTCCTTGAAACAGCCCGAAAAAGAGCATCCCGGCCACCCGACCGCAAAAGCTCACTAATTCTATTTTATACGAGATTAGCCGTCCCGAGTCAAGACAAATCCCCGCTCAATTCCCGCAATTTAGTAAAAGATAAGCCCTTCCTGCCTTTGTAGGGTGGCGGCTGTGCCCCACCATTTTTAATCTGAGAAATAATCAATAGTAAGGGCCCCACCATTTTTGATAGACAGGCATCTGTGAGATGCAGGAATTGGCACGTCTCTTGTCATTTCAGTAGAAACGGGAATCTACAAGCTAATATAATGTGACCGGAACCGCACGGACAGTACACATAATCCTTGTGGCGAAAACCTGACAATTCGACCTGCTATCTCAAGTTATTTGATTGTCTGTGATTATCGCCTGCACATCCTCTAAGCCATTTTGTGATTTCATTGAAATCCGTTAGATGTAGATTAAGCACAGTAGGTGCTTGTGCTAAAGCAATTGCATCACGCGTGAAGTAAGAAGTTGTAGCTAATATGGCATGTTGTGCTTGCTTGATATCCTTGACTGCACAAAGAGACCTGACCAATCTTACACCAACGGGGCAGTCTGGACGATATCGTTTACACTCAATGATATATTTTGTTCTTAATCCAAGGGTATCCGCATTAAACGCAACTATATCACAACCGCCATCACGTACCGGAGCTGTTAGCTCTACATCAAAACCGTTTGTCTCCAGAATATGAGCAATAAGACGCTCGAAATCTCTTGGATTGACATTGTATAAGTATTTGGGATTTTTAGCTAAATAGGTGATGAGTTCTTTGGAGAATTCTCGAATCCTGATAATATGTTTTTTGTTTAAATCAGGAGTGAACGGATAAATTATCTCAGAAGCAGTCCGTAAACGTGGATATAGCCTATCCAATAAATTACGATGCCGTCTTCTGATTGCGGATTCTGATAGATCAAGTGTAGAGCCGATTTCCTTGAATGTAAATTCTTCGCAGTACACGAGAAGCAGAATGAGTCGCTCTGCTCTTGACATTGATAAAAATGGCATTACATCTTCGTATCTTCGATCTTTCTTGTCTCTAAATACAGAAGATAATAAATGGTGGACATTGTGTATTCGGCAGAATGGTGTATCAGGTTCCCTTTCACGACGACAGCCTCTATAGTTGCACATGGAAAGCATATTTACTCTGATTCAAAATAAAACGTTTACCTAATTGATGTTATCTTATTCACTTCGTCTGTTTTTGTTCATTTGTAGCTTCAGTTTTTTTTCTTCTTCGCACTTCCTACTGGTCAGGAACGAAGCCTAAAATAGTAAACGTAATTAATAATTCTTGATTGTGATATTGAACAGGTTGCGCAATCTACACTATTGTTTGAAATCGCCTTTAATCTCAATATCACTGAGTTTAACTCTTAAAGTGTATGACTATAGCCACCACAAGCAATATTGGGCAAGCCAAAAGAAATAAATTGTTCAAAAGTAATAGCCATGTTGGTTGCGATTGTGGATCAACACCCGGTGATGATTCGTATAATTTCTGATATTCGTTGATCTCGCCAAGACAGCAAATAGCCCAAGCAGGAACTTTGTCTAAGGTTCTTCGATGAATACGTGCGATCAAAACATCAACATCGTCTTTTTCAATAGGATCCACTGAATATTCCCCGCCAACTCTTTTCTCAAGAGTTCTCCAGGAGAGCAGGCTTTCGCGAAGTTTGTTAAGGCGATCCTTATAACCGTGTTTGGCATATATAAGCAGTAGCCAAAAAGTAATGAACACCAAAGTAAGACAACCTATAGCCACCCAGAAGAAGGTGGTATTCCGCATCTTCCAGAACAATATAGCCGATGCTACACCGGCGACAATCATTGCCTTAACTATTGCTCTCCCGATTTTCGCTCTAAATGCCATTGTAATATTCTCCAGAATCACCTCAGCCATGTAGAGAGCGATATTTCACAGTACTTACTTTATTAAAGGCCATACTCCAAGTAGTTGGAAACACTGATGATTTTCGACATATCCGTCCAGTCCTCTCGTGAGAATGTCTCCAGGACTCTATTTACCTTGGAAGGGTCCCGTAGCAGAGTCTTCACGGCTTTGGCATTGCCTATAGCTCGGAGACGCTCCATAATATTCGTGAGAAAGTCGGCGTCGTACCCAAAGTGGCGTAAGGAATCAATGATGACCTCGTTGTCGAGGAGAGAAGTAAGGTCCCTGTCGAATGCAGCCTGCTCTTCCTTATAGCCGGGAAAGGAGTGTTCCCATAAATCGCCCTCATCTTCGTCAGAATATTTCTTTCGACCCGCACGAACCTCTGGTGTGTAGTTATAGAGATGGATGGTTATGAAGCCGAAAAGATTCAGGAGCAAAACGAAGATTGGAATAACCGCAATTGCGCCGAGTCTCCAGTCAGTCTTCCATAAAAACTGAACAGCAAATGCCGTCCCACCAAAGACAAGAAGGTGACGGAAAAAATCAAGAAAGTACCATATTATCGACTGTCGTCTGTTAATTAGAATATCTACTAGCAGTATCCACACGGGAATAGTAACAATTGCGCCAGTCACCCAGTGGATTCTCCATGAGAGATAAGTAGCTCCAGCCGTGCCTACACACACAACAGAGAGACCGAGAATCAATCGTAGCCAGGATAATATGGGTTTTTCTTGGTCGTATTTCAGCATCTCTTTGAAATCGGGAGAATTAAAGGTCACCGGTACATTTTTTTGACAAAATCCATCTGTCGCCCTAAAACTAGCGTCTTTACGTTCGCCTTTTATCGCCATCTAATGAAAAATCTACGCTATTTCGTCAGTTTTTCAAGCCAAAAAGGATAAAAAGAGCACAAAAAGGCCGACAACTATCGACTATTCACTATGTACAGCGTTTGAGAATGAGAAATGTTGATAGATATTTTTGAATTTTTTGAAAAAAAGAGGAAAAAGCCCCAAAAAGATAGAATACCGTCCTATGGACTACTTACGGAGGGCACAGGAGACAGAATTCAGAATTCGAATATCGAGCATTCCCTGGCGACATACTACATACGATATACGATATACGATTTGTGAACGCCGTATCATGGAGATTTTTCTGAAATCTTCTTGATTTTGAATAATATTTTAGTACAATACCTAACAAATTATGTATATAGTATGGAGAAACCTGGAGACAGGATGACAGGATAGCAGAAGACAGAAAACGGATGACCAAATAGTAAATAATAAATCGTAATTAATAAATCCGGAGTTTCTCCGGCAGGGGCTATTTGAAAAAACAAAGCCAATATGCCGGCCGTGGGCCGGAGATCCTAAGCACGAAACACGAAACCCGAAACGAGTTGAAAGGGTACGTTTGAAAAAACAAAGCCAATTTACCAGCTCTTAGCCGGAAACTCTAAGCACTAAGATCTAGATCCTAAACAAGACGAAGGATTGCTGTTTGAAAAAACAAAGCCAATGTTAAAATGGGCAATATGGTGTTAATTCATTAACAGTAAAGATTTATGGGTATTTTAGTGGTATTTGGCGGTTTTGGGCAGTGAAAAACAAAGCCAAACAAAGCCAATCCGTCAGGAACGAATTGCCGGACAGGTTTGAAAGAGGCCGTTGGTGTTTATTCTGGTTAATTCGTGGTTAATTTGAAAAAACAAAACCAAAGCCGGCCTCTGGCCGGAAACTCTAAGCACTAAGCTCTAAATCCTAAACGAGTTGAATGGGTATATTTGAAAAAACAAACCCAATTTTCAAAAGGCAGAAATGAAAGCAAAGTCAATGATAATAAGGGGATACGAGAAATAAATTGAATTGGACACTTGGTGAAAACAAACCCAATCAAAGCCAATCTAAGTTAGCCCCCAGACCTGCTCTGGGGGATTGAAAAAACAAAGGCAATTTCTCTTGAAGCGGTTTTGCTATTCTGTTAGGTTCTTGCTCATGGATAAAAGAATGAAAAACAAGACAATTACATCGCCGAAGGGCTTTTTGGCGGCTGGTGTGCGTTGCGGTATCAAAAAATCGGGCAAAAACGACCTTGGATTGCTCGTCTGCCCGGCCGGGGCAAAGGCCGCGGCGGTCTTTACGACGAATAAAATTGTCTCAGCAGCAGTCACGGTTTGTAAGAAGCATGTCAAAAGCTCCAGCATCTCAGCGGTAGTCGTCAATTCCGGCAACGCCAACGCCTGCACGGGCGAAAAAGGAATCAAAAACGCAATTGCAATGTGCAGCAAGACGGCTCAAGAGATTCAAATCTTAAATCTCAAATCGCAAATCGCAAATGTCTTAGTCGCTTCGACCGGGATTATCGGCGAGCATCTGCCGATGCAAAAGATCAACGCCGGCATAGAAAAAGCAGCGGCAAAGCTTTCGGATTCGGCGAAAGCAGGGCTGAATTTTGCCAAAGCGATAATGACAACCGATACGAAGCCGAAGCAGAACGTCCGCGTGCTCGATATATCCAGCTGCAAGGTAACGATAGCCGGGACGGTCAAGGGGGCGGGGATGATCGCTCCGAATATGGCGACCACCCTTTGTTTCATTACGACCGATGCGGCCATCAGCAAGCCGCTGCTGGGCATTGCGCTAAATACGGCCATCGGCGATTCACTGAACAGGCTGACCGTGGACGGCCATCAGAGCACGAACGATACGGCGCTAATTCTGGCCTCCGGCCTTGCGGGTAATCGGCCGATTGTCAGCAAGTGCCCGCGATATAAAAAGTTTGCTAAAACACTGGCCGAATTGTGCGACGATTTGGCCCGGCAGATGGCGCTCGACGCCGAAGGGGCGACGCGGATGTTCAAGGTCGTAGTAAAAGGCGCGGCGACAAAGGCCGATGCGGCAAAGGCGTGTCGGGCGATTGCCGACTATCCGTTAGTCAAATGCGCGGTGCACGGGGGCGATCCGAACTGGGGCAGGATTATTTGTGCCGCCGGCTCGGTGGGCGTGAAATTGAATCCGGAGAAGCTCTCCTGCAAGATCGGGCAGATAACCGTTTTCAGGAACGGCAAGCCGGCGAAGTTCGATCCGGACAAGGCGGGCAAAGTTATCTCGCAAACCGAGCATACGATAACGGTGGATCTGGGCGCGGGCAAGGCGGGCGATTTTTGCTACGGCTGCGATTTGAGCGCCGAATACGTGAGAATCAACGCCGACTATCACACGTGACAGAAGTGAGGAGTGATGAGTGCTGAGTTTTGCGTTCTGAGTTCTTTAACCTTCCAGACACGCTGAACAAAGAACGCTGGACGTTGAACGAGCTAAAATTGTTGCAATATCAGCGAGCTTCGTGTAGAATGCTCGTTGTTGTGAACGATACGCTCTTTTATAATCGATTGGGGCGGCAACAACCGGCGGCGACGCCGGGTTTATCGGGGTGTAGCTCAGCTTGGCTAGAGCGCCTGCTTTGGGAGCAGGAGGCCGTAGGTTCGAATCCTATCACCCCGATTTCCCATAACCTGATGCTCTCTCGTCAATTATCTGCTTGTCCAACATGAGCCGCGGCGTGCGGCACGACCGGCCCCTTCCAGACGCTGCCGCCGAATGTGGTGACATACATAAGAGCGTCGTCGGATGGATCGAACGTCACTCGCTGGACATTCGAGAAAGGCAGATTATCGAAAGGTTGCCATGTTCGTCCGTTGTCGCGTGAGAGCCACAGGCCGGCACCGGGTGCACCTTCGGTGAGAGTCATATAGATCCATCCATCACGTTTGGGATGGAAATAGCCGCCGAACGTCTGGCGTCCCTGTCGCCCGATATGCTGCCAGGTTCTGCCGCCGTCTTCGGACCTGTACAATCCGCCGGACTTGTCCTGCCGGTTCGCATCGCATGCTCCCATGAGGATGATGTCACTGTTGTCAGGATGAACGGAGAAGTCCTTGGGGTAAAGAAAAAGCCGGGAGGCGTTAACCTTTTGCCATGTCTCCGCGCCGTCTCCGGACCGGTACAGGCCCACGCCTTCGCTCATGAGCGGCTTTCCGCGAGCAGGGCGTTTGGCACAAATTATCGCGAAAAGCGTTCCGTCTTTATGCAGGGCCACGCGATAAACTCGCATGTTCTTTGGGTGACCCAGGCCATGCTTCTTTAGTGTCCAGGTTTTGCCGTCGTCGGTCGATTTGTATACGCCTTCCATGAATACGCCGGCATATAACGTACGTGCGTTTTTGGGGCTTCCGGGATCAAGCACGATGGAGGTGACAGGTTTGGCCGGAATGCCCTGAGCCTCGTGCTTCCATGAAGCACCGAAATTATGTGAAATGCAAACTCCGCCGGGGCGATCGTGGCCATGACGTTCGGAGATGATATTGTCATTGGGGATATCGTGCACGTTGGAGAATGCGCCCCACATTTTACCGGGCGTGTCCGTATCGAATGCAATCTCGTAGCAGGTGTTCCGCCACGGGGCCCACGAGTCTTTGTCCCACCAGATCCATGTTTTGCCGGCGTCGATGGACCGGGCAAAGCCGATGTCTGTGTATGCAATATAGTGACGGTTGGCTTCGAAAGGATCGACGTAGTAGTTCCACGTCGTGGTTACGACCAGACCGCTGCATGACCATGCGCAGCCGGCTTTGGCCTCCTGGCCGGGAGCGGGATACGTATCGCCGTTGAACCATGTGGTGCCGCCGTCATGTGTGACATAGGATTGGCTCCAGACCAAGATCAATCGATTGGGATCGGTATTGCATATAGCGACTCCGAATGGTGTATCGCCTCCCTTAAAGGACTGTCCTGCGGATGCGGTGACATAGTTGGGAGCCACGTTATATCGCTCGAAACGCGGATCCTGGAAGTAGGTAGCACGCCAACTCTTACCGCCGGTATCGCTGCGATAGACAGTTTCATGATAAGGGGGGTGGAATCCCGTGCTTGTATTCAGGACATACACCGTCAATGGATTCCTGTCGGTCGTGAGAAGTTGCCGGTACTGGGCGATTGAACCGTAGGCCCATTGGTCGGCCTTTTTCGTTTCGGT
>JBARRE010000291.1:0-6019 GCA_049644065.1 Sedimentisphaerales bacterium
ACACATTATTGTCGATGGTAGGGCAACTCTACAGCAAAAAAATGTTCCCCAGTTTTATTGCCCACTTTTTATACGGTTTGCCTTTTATGATTGGGGCAGTCTATTGCGGCATTAAATTCTTCAAGACAGACCAGACCCAATACCAGATTATGTATGCCGCCATCTTTGTCTGCTGCATACAGTTTTGTATTTTCAGTAAAGCCAAGTACTGGCAAATGCTCTACAAAATCAATACCAGCCGGGAAATAAAAAGACTGGAGCTTCGCATCGCTGAACTGAACGAGACCGTGAAAAACAAATAGACAGTTAGTCAACTGAGCAGATGATTGTTCGAAGGAGTTAATGAAAATGGGACTTATAGAAGACATGAATCAGCGAGCGAAAAAGCTTGGGATTATAGATTTGAAACTGGCTCAAGGCGCTGCGATGTTTTTTGCTCTGGTCATAGCCAGGCTGATACCTGACATTATGTGCTTAAGTGTCTGGTGGTTCGCAGGATTATTAGTAATATGTGCAGCACGGCCAATTTACGTGTTTTGGATTAAGAAATAGTTTTTGTCTTGACTTGAGTTCATTTGTATGAGGGTATAAGAACCTGAGAACTCGATCCGGCGAACTCTAAACCGCTGAATGCTCGCCGGAATTGCAGATTTCGGATATTAGCTGAGAATTTGGTTTTGCGGTTAAAGGAGAAGCTATGAAAACACTTCGAACAATTGGCTCGCTGGCTTTCGTGCTGGGACTGTTCACTGTAGTTTTTGTTGGGGTGCCATGGCACGTGATCGTTGCCGATGATCCGGTTGTGCCCTGGTGGCTCCGGATAGCGATTTTCTGCCTTCTGGGCGGCATCCTGGTTGTTCTGCTTACATTGGCACTCGAACAGAAGATTAGCAAAAAGCCGGCAGAGGAGCCGCTGTCGACCGAGCCTGATCGATCGATTTTACTCTTGAACTCGACAGAAGTTCCCGGCCGTCAAGCGAGTGAGATTCTCGGTATGGTCCAGGGCCACACGGTATTTGCAATATGGCTTGGCAAAGACCTGTCTGCTATCGCAAGGCTGATCCTTGGCGGCGAACTGACCGAATACACCGAGATGATGGGCAAGGCCCGCGAAACAGCGACGAACAGGATGATTGCTCAAGCTGCTCAAATGGGTGCGGACGCGATAGTCAATGTTCGCTACATGACAACGAGTGTTGTGGGCACTGCGGCTGAACTTTTTGCTTACGGCACTGCTGTCAAGCTCGGTTAATAGATCGTGCTATGAGTTGCTTATAGCAGGGCTTTGTTACTGCTGGTCGTTTTCGATTCGGCGGCGTCTAAAGAATTGCTGTAAAAGGTCGCTGCATTCTTCGGCCAAAACGCCGGAGGTCACATCTATTATGTGATTCAGCCTTTCATCGGTGACGATATTGTACAGGCTCTTGACGGCACCGGTTTTGGGGTCGTCGCAGCCATAGACGAGTCTGTCAATCCGGGCAAGAACCAGCGCCCCGGCACACATCGTGCATGGCTCTAAAGTGACATACATTGTGCATCCGAGCAGCCGCCAGCTCTCCAAAAATGCCGCCGCCTGTGTAAGGGCGATGATTTCCGCATGGGCGGTCGGGTCCTGAAGCTGCTCTCGCTGATTATATGCTTTGCCGATGATTTGGTTTTCATAGACAATGACTGCCCCGATGGGGACATCGCCGTTCTCCTCGGCGATTTTCGCTTCTTTGATAGCTATCTGCATTAATTCTTTATCTGATTTATTCGGCATTTCGTTCATAGTTGGTTCAGATGTTTAAAATTGAGTCCATAATTCCGAAGAAATTTAGAATGAAGTATTCTACTTAGAATGCATATGATTCAAGATAGCTACATTCCGGACATCGATAACTTGTAATCTCTACTGACTTATTATCTGTTGAAGGTAGAGCAAAAGCCAATATCTTTTTAGGCTTTCCTCTCGACCACTTTGAAGTAGTGGTAACTATATTTCCATACATAGAATCGAGTATATATCCTTGCTGCATCTGTATCTTACATTTAGGGCAGAATATCTGGTTTTCTTTGTCTTTATTCAAAATTAAACCTCCCGTTCCATTGTTTTCCTCTCTTACGTTATATCAGTTTTGTCATATCCTTCAGTTTCAACAATTTATTGCACATCTACCTTGATTTGATGGAACTTGTCAAGTCTTACTCGGTGGGGGTAGATATCGATACCAGGTGTATTTTAAAGCGAATGCCGCCACAATTGCAAGTCCGAACCATATTACCGAATAGAAATACCAGCGGCCAACGAGGTACATTGGGAAAAGGTATAATCCTGTAATTGCAAGCATGGCAAGCAGAACATTTACGATTGTTCGTGACATGCTTTCTGATTTGGAAGATAGTTCTTGCTTAGATAGACCCGCATTTGCAGAAATTGGTTTCCACAATCCAAAAGGCCGAACCGATTTGTAAAATGCGACAAGGATTTCATTATCAGTCGGTTTTGTCGCAAGGGATACTGCGATACTGGCAATCAACGAAGCGGTACAGATCAAAGGAAACGTGTAATATGACGGAGCGTCCGGGAAGAACAATGCTACTAACGAAAGAAGTATGCCACCCAGTGTTCCAAACGCATAGCCCCAGCCGTTCATCCGCCACCAGTACCACCTGAGCACGTTCGGCACGACCACGCCGGCACCTAAAGCCATCATCATCCAGCTCCATATTTGTGCTATCGAGGTGGCCTGAGTGCCGATGCCGAGTCCGATGAGGACCAGCAGGATTGTCGCTATGTAACTGAATCGTACGGACTGTCTTTCGCTGGCGTTGGGACGGAAGTAGGGCTGCCACAGATCGCGAACGATAAAGGAAGCCCCGCTGTTGACGGTAGAGCTGAAAGTGGACATGAATGCCGCTAACAATCCGGCGATGACAATGCCCCTGAGCCCGTCCGGAAGAAATTTCAGCAGAACCAGCGGCATTACTTTCTCAGAATCCGTCACGCCCGTGACCCCCGTAAGGGCCAGCAGGGCGATCCCGATAGCCATCGCCCAGCGAACAATCAAAAAGACGCTCCACGCCGCACCGACCTTCGCGGCATCGCGCGGGTCACGGGCGGCAAGGAATCGCTGGAAGTCATACATCTGGGCAGGCCCGCCGGCATTGAGCAGGAGGCCCTTGACGACCCAGACAATGACAAGTGCGCCGAAAAGCTCGAACTGTGCATTCTCGGTTCCGGCAAATTCTTCGATCCGCCACGGCACGCTCAGTGAACTCCAATTTTCCGGCAGGCCGGACATCAGCTCCGGAGTCAGGTTGGACCATGCGATGCAGGTAATGACTATACTGCCCAGCGTCAGAATAATCGTTTGGATGACATCAGTGACGACCACGCTGTAAAGTCCGCCAAGAACGACGTAGAGGGTTGTTATACCGATAATCAAAACAGCCAGGCAATCCGGCTCATGTGCCGTGAAAATGTGCCGGAGCCAGGGGCTGGAAGTATATTGGGCAAGAGATTCAAGCGGAACATAAACGGAGGCAAACTTGCCGATTCCCTGATAGGCGTATCCGACAAAACTGGCCAGCGTCAGCACCGCCATCAGGGCGTAAGCGGTCCGGGCCAGCCTGCCGCCTGCGTCAGTTCCGAAGCGGGTCTTCATCCACTCGGCCGCGGTCATCACGTTCGAGCGTCGGACCCATTTTCCCATATAGCTTAGGAAAAATGCGCCCATCAAAACTCCCCACATCCAGTGGTGCCACATCGACTTCATACCCAGAACGTACAGGATGGAAATTATCCACATCGTCCCGGTAATATCAAAGTTGGATACCGATCCGGACATGGCCAGGGCAAGCCAGTGGATTCCCTTGCCGCCCAGAAAGTAGGCCTTCAGATTCTCAGAAGCGCGCTTCTGATACCAGAAGCCCAATCCGATCACAACGGCAAAATAAAGCAGGATTATCACATAATCGATTGGACTCATGTATCGATTCTCCCCGGCCTACATTCCAGCGTTCACAGTGTCAAACATCGCCTCGATATTCTCCGGGGGCACGTTGGCCAGGATGTTGTGCACCTGCTGGAAAACAAAGCCTCCACCGGGGCTGAGTGTCCCGACCTGCTGCTTAACGTGTTCGGCAACTTGTTGCGGAGTGCCGTTCGGCAGGATATCTCTCGTATCACAGCCGCCGCCCCAGAAAGTAAGTTCGCTTCCAAACTCGGCCTTGAGTTCTGCGGCGTCCATTCCCGAACAACTGATCTGAACAGGATTGATAGCGTCAAGGCCGGCTTCGATCAGGTGTGGCATCAACTCCCGGACACCTCCGCAGCAGTGGAGCATAACTTTGACATCGGCCAACTCTTTCGCGCGTTTCCAGAGCAATTTGTGCCGGGGCTTGAAAAATTCGCAATACATCTTGGGTGACATCATCGGCCCGGTTTGCATTCCAAGATCGTCGCCGAATAGAATAATGTCAATATGCTCTCCAACAGCCGTTAAGAACCGTTCCAGATTGGCTAAATGGATTTCGATGAGTTTATCGAGGAAACGGTGAGCGTGTTTAGGCTCAGCAGCCAGCAGCATCATGAACTGATCGTTACGGTAAAGAAACATACCTATTTCGAAAAGGTTGCCGCCGAAAAGGCCTATTATCGCGCGGTCTGTCCCGGCCCGCAAACGCTTTGCACCTTCCGACAGTTCCTTACTGTCAATCGGACCGGGCGGGCTGGCAATGGCTGTCCACATGGATTCTCCAAAGACCTCGGAGATTGCATCCAGATTATCGCCTTCGAGAAAAGGAAAATATGTCTGTTCGAAATAGAGCGCCCCGTCGGGCATGTGAGCGAGAATTCTGCCGCTTTCCGAACGGATAACCCAGCGGTTATCATCCCGCTCAAGCCGCGTCCAGGCGGGAACGAAACACGCCGTGCCGTCAGGCAGAGTCCAGGGCTTCCAGGATTTCTCGTTCAGTGCAAAGCCCCGGCCCAGTTCAATTGTGTCAACCCCAAATCGATCCAGCACATCTTCATCGATAATTGCCAGTTGCTGAATGATGTCATAAACACGAATCGGCCGGGGCGGCAGGCCCAGGAACTTGCGCAGCTTCGGATATGCAATAGCCGCGATGCCCGAAGACCGATGCCCGGAAAGATCAACGGGGACACGATCAGTTTCCCGATGCTCTAAAGCTGCTAAGACACGCTCTCGTGATGTCATCGCCATTTCCTTACTTTCCAGGCAGCAAAGTTCGCAAAGTGACAATATCGTAGGCTGCCATCTCTATCGGCCCGGTTACCTTACTGACCTCTTCTTCCGCCAGGTTGCTGAGCCATATTGGATCCGATGCCGGTTTTGCCCAGGTGACAGTGGCCTTCTCAGATCGCTCACCTGTATTAAACAGGCGCACGATCCAGGCCCTGCCGTCCGAACTGGGTTTGAAGGCCGTCACAATTATGCTCGCAGGCTCGACATTCATAATAGTACCCGGAATGGGTGTCTTTATATCAACCGGCACGACGATGAGTGGCTGACTTCGCTCAGCGCCGAATTTTGCCGCCTTGCCGGAATCGAAGCCGTTGTGAGGCTCTATTGAATAACGAAATGTCGTAGGCCCTTCCTGAGACGCCTTGTAGTTGGTCTCCCAGTAATTGTTCATTACATAGGAGTACAGTGTCGTTGACGGTTCGATGGTCTTGATCCATCCCACAGTCTTGCCCCTTGGATCGGAGGTAATGCCGCCGACTTCGATCAGCGGTGCATCGGGCGTTGCCCATGTGACGCCGTAGTCCTTGTTGGATACGTCCACCCATCTTTGAACTGTGAAGTAGTTCTTGCAGGCGCCGGGCAATTGATCTGTTTCAGGCCTGACAACGGCCCAGGGAATATCCATTCGCATTACACCCTTGGGGACGTTGAAGCTGAAGGCCAGGTGTACGGCCTCCTGCTCGTAGATGTTCTTCTTGTCGATGACGTTGATGATGTCCACTCGTTCGATGCCGTCAAAGATGCGAAGCTCACGAACCAGCTTATTA